>JAFQHW010000061.1 GCA_017397805.1 Clostridia bacterium
ACTGTGAGCCGAGGTTCGTTTTGAACGAAAAAATATAACAAAATGCAGAAAAATAAGGAGGCTTGCCCCCTTATTTTTCTACTTCATTGTATTTGTTTGCTTTCTTTTTCGTGCTCTGTGCCTTTGTCAGTAATCTGAGGGCTGTGACGAAATTCATTCGTCACAGCCCTCAAAATTGGTTTTATTTAAATTATTTCTTGTTCTTCTTGGTTGCTACTGCAAAGCCTATAGCGGAAACAACTGCAAATACTGCAAACGCTGCCAAGCCGCTATCGCCTGTGGGAGGAGTGGGAGGAGTAACCTCAACTGCCTTGTACTCAGCACGAACTACTACATCGGTAGAATCAATGGTAAGCTCGGTCTTGCTTGCGAACTCGTCTGCAAGTGTACCTTCGCCTTCAACGATTACCCACTTATCAAACTCGTAGCCTTCTTCAGCTGCATCAGCAATGATGGTTACCTTTTCGCCGTCAAGGTAGTAATCCTTAGCGTTTTCAACTTTACCGTTAATTACTTCGATATAGTTGATATGTGTCCAAGTAGCTTTAACGGTTGCGTCACCTGCTACAACAGCGGTGGTTTCTTCAGCGGTTGCATCGTCAATATCGATTTCACCTTCCACAACTTCCCAACCGGAGAAGATGTAGTTTTCGCCGGGAGCTGTTGCAACGAGGTCAATTTCTTCACCGTAGATGTACTCGCCACTGCCTTCACCGTTTTCTACGGTAACGCTATATTTAACGTCTGCGTAAGTAGCTTCAACGGTTACGTCACCCTCAACTGTTATGGTAGTAGTAGCAGAAGAAGCGTCAGTTATTGTACCTTCGCCGTCCTTGATTACCCAGCCTGCAAATACCTTGTGGTCGTCAGGATCGTTAGCAACGATTTCAACAACGGTGCCATATACGTACTCGCCGCTGCCTTCGCCGTTTTCAACGGTTACGTTGTAAAGAACGTCAGCGTAGATTGCACGGATTGTTGTTGCCTCGTTAGAGGTGGTAACAACGGTTTCTGCGGAATTAGCGTCAGCTATAGTGCATTCACCGGTTACTACTTCCCAGTGAGAGAATACCTTGTGTGCGGCAGGAGCGTCAGCCACTACGGTTACTTCAGTACCCTTTGCATAGTCGCCGCTACCAGTACCGTTTTCTACTGTCAAGAGATATACTCTATCCTTGTATATTGCCTTGATTGTACTGTCTGTGCCTGTGGTTACCGTGGTCTGAGGATTGTTCACGTCAGCTACGGTTGCATCGCCTACAACTTCCCAGTGAGAGAATACCAATTCGGGATCTGCGGGATCGTCAGCTGTAATCTCAACTCTGCTACCAAATACGTATTCGCCGTCGCCGGTACCGTTTTCAACTACCAAGTTGTAGTATATGTCTTCATAAACTGCAGTGATAACTGCATCGCCGTTGCCAACAACGAAGGTTGTCTCAGCGGAATTTTCGTCAGAGAAGAAGCCTTCGCCGTCTACAATCCACTTATCGAACGTCTTGTGTTCTACTTCGGGAGCTGTGATGGAGAGTTGGTCACCATCGTTATAAAGATTATCGGAAGAAGCGCCGTTGATAACACCGTTTGTGGTAGTTACCTCATACATGCTCTCTTCGCCGTAAACCTCAATTTCACCGATAACTACGTCGGGATTGGGGAAATACTGAGCTACTGTGCTTGCGTATTCAGTGGAAAGAGTTATTATCAAATATCTGTAGGAAACGTCGCTTGTTGTAATATCATACTTGCAAGCTACGGTTTCAAGGTCGGAATCAACGCCGAAATCTGCAAATTCAAGTTTGGTAAATGCAGATTCATCAAGGCAGCCGGTTGCTGTGCCTATAACAACAGCACCTGTACCTTCAGCATCGTTTGCACCCTTAATCGTTATGGACTGAGGCAACTGAGTCTGTGCAACGTAGTCACCGTATTTAGCGGTAAGGCTTACAGAATCGATGTCATAGTAATCGCCCAAGTCGATGGTAAAGGTAATTTCCTTATTGTTGTCAGGACTAAAGGTAGACCAATATGCATTGTTGGTCATAGGATAAAGCTGATCCTTAATATACTCGAAGCCGTCAACTTCAGTACCTGCGGTAAGAGTTACGGTAGAACCGGGTACGAGGTTTTCGGGAACGGGCATGTTAATTTCTGTGAATTCCGCTGTAATGGTAGCATCGGAATTAACAACGTAAGTATATTCGCCTTCGTTTTCTGCAACCTCGCCTACGTCGGCAGTCCACTTTTCGAACTGAGTATCACCGGGGATAAGTGTTTCATCGGGAATTACCTTAATGATACTGCCTTCGGTATAGCCGTCTTCGTTCATATCACCGGAAACAAGCTCACTTGTACCGCCGATAATATCAACATTGAATCTTGCGGGGGTGCCGTAAATTTCAACTTCACCGATAGCAATCTGAGAATTCTGATAGGAACCGTAAGTCGGATGACTGAAATTGAAATCGGTAGACATTTCAACGATTATGTATCTGTATCCGGCTGTATCATTTACGCTTACCTTAAACAAACCGGAATTAGCAGTAAGCTCAATGCCGTCTTCAAAGCTGAGCTGCTCAGACAAATTAGCAAGCGCCGTATCAGCGATTACAACCTTGTCACTGAGGTCAGCGTGATTAGCACCGTAAATGGTTATATTATCGGAATAAGTAAAGCCTTCGAGAGAGGAGAAGTTGATTACAACTTCGGAAACATCATAAGCCGCACCTAAATCATAGGAAAGCATTACACTTACGTCGTCAGTTGCAACAAGCCACTTACCATCAGAAAGGAGAGGATAAAGCTGATCCTTGGTATAATCCACGGAACCGCTTACACTGCTACCCTGAATCATAGCAACGGGCGTATCAATAGTTACGAGGTTTTCGGGAACGTCTTTGTATGCCCAAACATATACTGCTTTGATTTCAGAATTGCTGTTAACCGTTACTGTTGTATCAGCAGCCATAGCGTCTGCAATCACAACGTCGCCGGAAACAACTTCCCACTTATAGAAAACGTATCCGTCCTCGGGAGCGTTAGCAGAAACTTCAACGTCTTCGCCGGGGAGATAAGTACCGCTGCCGGTACCGTTGGTTACTGCGAGAGTGCAAGTATCCTTATAAGTTGCGGTAATGGTTGCTTCACCGTTAATGGTAACGGTGGTGTTTTCACTTTCAGGATCAGCAACTACTGCATCACCGGAAACAACCCATCTGTCAAAGACTTTGTTCTCTGCAGGTTCGTCTGCTACGATTCCGACCTCGGTACCATATACAAACTCATTTTCTGTAGAACCGTCTTCGAACTTACCGTTTTCTACTTTAGCGGCATAATAAACGTCATCATAGTTTGCGGTAATAGTATCATCAACATTACCAACGGTGTATGTAGTGGTGCTTGCTTCAGCATCAACAAATGCATCAGTGCTGTTTGTTGCAGACCAATCGGCAAAAACCTTATGGTCTATTGCATCAGCAGTAATTGTAAGAACGGTGCCGGGCAAATAAAGATTGTCAGCCGTTGCACCTTCGATAGTACCGTTTTCGATGGTAACGGCAACCTTTGCAGCTTCGCCCTGGATAGCAACTTCGCCAACCGCAAAAATGTCTTCACCGTAAATACGGATAGTAACGTTCGTGTACTTAGCAGCATCAATGCCGTCTATAACGTACTTATAAGCGTTTGCCGCGTTAACAACGGGATTGGAAGAACCGAAGTTTGCAGAATCGGTTACACCTTCGTTGTATGCGGTGCCGCTTGTAGCCTCACCAAGGAGAACAGTGTTTCCCTTAGCATCGGTACCGTAAGCTTCAACCTTTGTAGGAAGAGAAGCGTCTGCTGTATCGTTAAAGGTAACTTCGATACCGTTAACGGTAGAAAGCTGTGCAAGAAGGAAGTCTATATCATAGCTTTCTGCGCCCTTCTTATCGAAAATAACGTAATCGGATTTTTCGGTATAAGGTATTCTGAGGTCGTTAAGGAAACCTTCAGTGTACTCACCAAGGTCCACACCTGTGGGACCCATTGCATACATACCTTCGGATGCAAGGTTAGCAGAGATATTACCATGGTTATCAATGGTAATTGTATATGCGCCGCCGCGTCCGAACAGCTCGTCTTGTACTACATAACCGTAGTCATCAAAATAGTAACCAAGAGCCATCTCTTCATATTCGGGATAAGGAACGGTAAACGTAAACTCTTCGCCCTGAACAGCGTCAGGATCTACGAGAAGAGGAACGCACAAATAGAACTGCTCGTCCTCAACGATACCTACGGTACCGTTTTCCAAATTGTTAATAGCAACACTGAAGTGCTGGCCGTGACCGCTGCTGTATGCCTGGTTAGCGTTGGGATGAGCTTCGTCAATAATGTTTGCCCACTGAATCTCAACCTCGTAATCTTCAGCCATACCGTCAACATAACTTACGTGAACGAAGTTCTTAAGCCAAGAACTGTCAATTATAAAGGGAGTTCCGTCAGTAAGTCTAACGGGAACAACTTCTTTTTCGGCAAAGAAACGTTTAATTCTTTCAACGTTGTATGTGAAAAAGCCCTCGAAGTTATAAAAGCCGTCGTAGCCTTCAAGCTTGGAGGAGTCAATATCCGTACAAGCTATCTTAACCCAAATTACATCGCCCGCTTTAACGGAAGTGATGGGAGTGGTCATATCAACCAAACCATCTTCGCCGTATCCATATACCGTAGGAGCATATTTAAATGCGTATTCGGTTATCATATCAGCGACACCGTCAAGGCCGGGATAAGGCAAACCCTCGTTAGGGTCATTGGGGTCAGGCATACCGGTGCCTTCGCCGCGATAATCCCACTCAAGCAACGGATCATTGGGATCGAAATCTGCGTTGATGGCAACAGTCAAACATGTGGAGAAAACCATTATGCACGCAATGAAGAATGCCAACGTTCTCTTTAACGATGTTCGTTTCATAAACAGTACCTCTTTTCCTAAATAATACACCTATTCAAAATAGTTAAATGTATTATAACACCTAAATTTTCATATGTCAACCTTTATTTTGTGTATAATGTTACCATTTTGGAGAAAAAAGACTAAATATCAGCTTTAATTTTTTTACATATAAATTTCATTTTAGGAGGTACAAGCAGTATAAACACTTTCCTTTTGGCAAAAATATATATGTCGGAATAAACTGTTGATGGGACGTGTTAAGATATGAACGTAATAAATACCCAAGGAATAAGGAGAGGCGATATATATTATGCCGACCTTAGCCCTGTCGTTGGTTCTGAGCAGGGCGGTGTTAGGCCTGTGCTTATTGTGCAAAACGACATCGGCAACAAATACAGCCCTACCGTTATCGCGGCGGCAATTACCAGCCAAACCGGAAAAACCCGTTTACCTACACACATAGATGTATTGGCAAGCGCTGGTCTTGCTAAAGACTCGGTAATTCTTCTTGAACAGATCAGAACAATAGATAAGCGAAGGCTCAAGGAAAAGATGGGGCATCTGGACGAAGCCGTTATGATGAAGGTTAACGAGGCTATAAGTGTAAGTTTCGGTCTTTCGGTTGACGATGCGCAAACAACTTACACCGCTTAACTTAATTGTAAAGCGCTTAGAGCACACAAAATTAACAACGCAAAAGGCGGCTCGTTTGGGCCGCTTTTCTGTCGCCACTTGATTTTTTTTGCAAATAATGCTATAATATCCTCAGAGGTGGTATCTTTGAAGGAAATCATTATAAGCCAAAACGAGGGCGGACAGCGCATTGATAAATTTTTATCCAAGCGCTTTAAAACCATGCCTCTGTCCCTTGTTTACAAATATCTTCGCACCAAAAGAATAAAGCTTAACGGCAAAAAAGCCGCGCCGGGTGATTTTGTTCAAGAAGGCGATTTGCTGAGCTTTTACATAGCCGACGAGTTTTTTGCGGAAAACCAAGAAGAAGCGGCGTTTACCCATATAACACCCAAGCTTAATATAATATATGAAGACGGTAATATAATTTTGACCGATAAGCCGGTGGGCATGCTTTGCCATTCCGATGATAAGGAAGGATACAATACTCTTATCAACCACATAAAAGCCTATCTTGCACAAAAAGGCGAGTACACAACAGATGAAGCCTTTGCCCCCGCATTATGCAACCGAATTGACAGAAACACTTGCGGTATCGTTATCGCCGCAAAAACCGCCGAAGCTTTGAGAGATATGAACAGACGGATAAAGGAGCGCTCGGTCGATAAGAGGTACCTGGCAGTTATACACGGCATCCCAAAAGCCAAAAGCGGAACTCTTACCGATTACATCCGAAAGGACAGCTCATCCAACCGAGTTTATTTAAGCAAAGATAAAAGGCACAATGATGAAAAAAGCGCCGTTACCAAATACAAAGTACTTGAATCGGCTAACGATTTATCTTTGGTGGAGGCCGAGCTGGTTACGGGGCGCACCCACCAGATAAGGGCGCAGTTTGCGGGGATCGGGCACCCGCTTTTAGGGGACGGCAAGTATGCGGTAAACAAAAAGGACCGACAACTGGGATACAGTCATCAGTCCTTGTGTTCTTACAAGCTTTCCTTCGGAAGCACCGAGGAAGACAGTCTTTCCTATTTGGACGGAAAGACATTCTACGCCTCCATGCCTTCGTTTTTAAAGATGTTTAAATATCGTTTCTAACCAAATCCTCGTAACTCTCGCGCTTTATGATAATGCGGTCGCCGTCCTTACCTACACCGACCATTGCAGGTCTTGGCAAGCGGTTGTAGTTGGAAGCCATTGAATAGTTATACGCACCCGTTACCAAAACGGCAAGCGTATCTCCCCTTTCGCAAGGCTGCAAGGGCGCTTCCTCTTGGATAAGGTCACCGCTTTCACAACATCTGCCTGCTACGGTTACGGTTTCGGTCTTCTCATCACCTGCTTTGTTTGCTACAAGGCAGGTGTATTTTGATTGATAAAGTGCATATCTCGGATTATCAGGCATACCGCCGTCTACAGAAACGTAGGACTTGTAGCCCGTAATGGTCTTAAACGAGCCTACCGTATAAAGGGTTAAGCCCGCGGCGGCAACCATGGATCTGCCCGGCTCGAAAAGTATTTTCAGCTTGGTCAAACCGTACTTTGCATAACACTTATCCATTGCATCAGCTATATCGGAAAGAGCTTTTTCGTAATCAAATACGGGGTCGCTTTCTACGTATCTAACGCCGAATCCGCCGCCCAAATTAAGAGTTGAAACGGTATAACCCGTTTCTTTTTTTACTTCTGCTATAAACGCAAGCATAGTTTCGGCTGCAGTTGCAAAGGGCTCATAGTCAAAAATCTGAGAGCCTATGTGACAATGGAAGCCTTCGAAAACCAAATGCTTACAGCCAAGTATTTTCTTAGACGTTTCAAGTGCTTGCCCCGTTTCTATGGCAACACCGAACTTAGAATCCACGGAACCGGTAACCACCGCCTTGAAGGTGTGGGGGTCTATGCCGGGACTAACGCGAAGCATAACCCTCACTTTCACGTTTCGCTTTGCGGCTTCTGCTTCAAGAGCTTCTACCTCTTCGTTATTATCAAGGACGAAACAGCCTACGCCGCAGTCGAGAGCAAAAGCTATATCTTTATCCGTTTTGTTGTTACCGTGGAAATAAGCCCTCTCCATAGGAAAGCCTGCGGAAAACGCGGTATATATCTCGCCGCCGGACACCATATCGGTACCTATACCCGCTTTTGCGGCTATGCGGTAAATTTCCTTGCAGGAAAGCGCCTTGGAAGCTATGAGAGGCATACTTCCCTCTCCGAAATACTTTTCGATAAGAGTTTTGTACATCACGCAGTTTTCGTACACCGTATCAGTATCCAATACGTACAAAGGAGTGCCGTACTTCTTTGCCAACTCCACCGTATCAAAGCCTGCTATAGTTAAATGATTATCATCAGAAATCGCTAAATTCTTGTGAAGCATTTCACATCACCTTTCCCATAATTTTATCAATAATACTGTTCATCAAAGCTTCTCTGCCCAAACCCTTTAAGGAAGAATACAAAACGCATTCCGTCCCAGCCCTAACGGAAGGGTCGTTTATTATTTTGTTAACCTGTTTGGTAAGCTCCGTCTTGTTCAGCTTGTCACACTTGGTTATAACGAGCATATAGGGAAGCTCGTAGTGGTAAAGCCAATCAAGCATCTGCCTATCGTCGGCAGTAATGCCCGCACGACTGTCCACAAGCTGAAGCACAAGCTTTAACGAGGGGTTTTCTTCAAAGTAACCCGCCGTAAGCTTTGACCATTTTGCAATATCGGTCTTACTGCGTCTTGCGAAACCATAACCGGGCAAATCCACAAGATTGAGCTTTTTATCTATGCAATAATAATTAACCGTTATGGTCTTACCCGGCTCCGAGCTTACGCGGGCGAGTTTTTTTCTGCCTAACAAAGAGTTTATAAGAGAGCTTTTGCCTACGTTAGACCTGCCTGAAAAGGCTACCTGCGGCAAGCCTTCCTTTACCAACTGCCTATCAAGTCCCGCAGTTAACACAAGCTCGGTATTGTGTAGATTTAAATCTCCGAATTTCATTTCCATAAAGAAAAGCTCCTTTTATTCGAGGGCGATAGCCGCCACCTGAGAAAATCTGCTTACGGGGACGAACTTCAATGCATTTTTGATCTCTTCGTCAAACTCTTCAACGTCATTCATGTTGTCCTCGGGTATTATCACGGTAGTAGCACCTGCTTTATACGCCGCCATTGATTTTTCCTTAAGACCGCCTATTTTAAGCACTCTGCCCGTCAGCGTAAGCTCACCGGTCATAGCAACGCTTTGCTTAACCGCCCTTCCGGTCAAAGCAGAAAGCAACGCACAAGCTATACTTATACCTGCGCTCGGACCGTCTTTGGGCACTGCACCTTCAGGTACGTGAATATGTATATCCTTTTCTTCCGCGAACTTAGGATTCACTTCAAAAGCATCACTGTTGGAGCGAATGCAGCTTATAGCCGCCTTTGCAGACTCCTTCATCACGTCACCCAGATTACCCGTAAGCTCCAGCTTACCGCTACCGGACATAGACAACGCCTCTATTCTCAGCATTTCTCCCCCAAGGGCAGTCCATGCCAAACCGTTAACCACACCAACCTCGTTGTTGGCGTATATTTTATCGGGATTGAACACTTGGGCGCCAAGCTGTTTTCTGATGAACCCTTCGTCAGCAACGAAGCTTTTACCCTCTCCGCTGACCAAAAGCGTTGCCGCCTTACGGCAGATATTGGCAATCTCACGTTCAAGATTTCTTACACCTGCCTCTTTGGTATAAGAACAGATTATCTCTCTTACACCGTCCTCGGTAAAGCTTAGGTTGCGCTTTGTCAAACCGTGTTGCTTTAACTGCTTGGGTATTAAATGGTTAAACGCTATGGAAAGCTTCTCCTTTTCGGAATAGCTATCCATGTGTATGATCTCAAGTCGGTCCAACAAAGCTGAGGGTATGGTTTCCACCGTATTTGCGGTGGTTATGAACATACAGCGGGATAAATCCATAGGAAGCTCCACGAAATGGTCGCGGAAGCCTTTGTTCTGCTCGGAATCCAAAACCTCAAGCAAAGCGGAAGACGGATCACCGTGAGCATCTCTGGTAAGCTTATCTATCTCATCCAAAAGCATAACGGGATTGGAACTGCCTGCCAGCTTCAAGCCGTTTATTATTCTGCCGGGCATTGAACCTACATACGTCTTTCTGTGGCCTCTTATATCAGCCTCATCCCTTACACCGCCCAACGCGATACGCACGTATTTTTTGTTAAGCGCCTTTGCTATTGAGCGAACTATGGAGGTCTTGCCCACACCGGGAGGGCCTACTAAGCACAAAATCTGCCCCGTAACGTCGGGGGACAATTTTTTTACCGCAATATACTCAAGGATTCTCTCTTTTACTTTCTTTAGTCCGTCGTGGTCTTTTTCCAATATTTTTCTTGCTTTTTCTACGTCAAGTCTGTCCTTGGTGGTTTTGTCCCAAGGAAGCTCGAGACAAACCTCGATATAGTTGCGGATAACAGAAGCTTCCTGCGAACCGTAAGGCATTTTATTAAGCTTTGCACATTCCTTCAACAGCTTGGATTTAACCTCTATGGGCAAATCTCTTTTTCTTATTTCGGCGGCAAGGTCCTCCTCCTCGCTTAAAAGCTCCTCGTCCTCACCAGAACCCAATTCCGAATGAATAACCCTTAACTGCTCACGTAAATATGCATCTCTTTGGCTTCTTTGCAGATTTATACGCACCTTGTTTTGGATATCCGACTCCAGATACATATATTCAAGCTCAGCCTTTATAATCTCTGTGAACTTATTAAGCCTTTCTATGGGTTCGTACACGTCAAGCACGGCTTGTCTGTCTTCCGCCTTTACAAGAAAGGAGGATGCCAAATAATCGGCAAGGGATGCCGCATCATTAATATTTCGGGCAGAATCCGTTACCTCGCGGGATTGATTGGGAGTGAACTTCATATACTCCGTCAAAGCCGCCCAGGCTTCCTTCATGGAAACTATCTGCGCTTCCTCGTCCAATTGCTCGTAGCTTAGGTTGCGAACGAAAACGTAGGCTGTAAGGCCGTTATCGTCCAAGCTTATATCCTGAAGGTCGGCTCTCGTAAGTCCCTCAACCACCACCTGAACGTTACCGTTGGGCAATTTAAAGCTGTTGTCTATGCGCGCGATAACGCCCACCGTTTGCAAATCCGAAACAGCGGGGTCGAGAACGGAAGGGTCCGTTTGCGCTACGAGAAATATCCTGCCGTCACCCTCCTTGGCTCTTTTTAAAGCCGCTATAGACTTTTTTCTTGCAAGCTCAAAGCTTGTAACAACGTGGGGAAAAACCACGATACCCCTTAAAGCTATGGCAGGAAGTATCTTCTTTTCCACATACTCGGTAATCTTTTGCATTATGTAAACTGTTTACTCCTTTATTTACTCTGTTTGCCAAGCATGGCGGCACCGATTATACCGGCATCGTTGCCTAAAAGTGCCATGCGTATATCCGTTTTCTTGTCACAAAAACGGGAATATTGCTCCTTATTTACCCTTTCCATCAAAGGAAGGAACAAATTATCTCCTTCGTTGGAAACGCCGCCGCCTATGCAAATAACCTCCGGCTGGAATATATTGATTATATTTATGATACCGCAAGCCAAATAAGCGATATAACCGTCAACCACTTCTTTAGCCGCCTTGTCACCCTTGCCGCAAGCAAGGAAGGCAGTCTGACCGTTAACTTTGTTTCCGTTTTCTTCACATATGTCCCACATAAGGGAATCGGGATTCAAGTCCATGGCTTCTTTTGTGGAATTTATAAGCCCCGTTGCGGAAGAATAAGCCTCAAAACAGCCTTTTCTGCCACAGGTGCACGCTTTACCGTCCATCTCTATTACCATATGACCGATCTCGCCGCCGGCGAAATTAAAGCCTGAATATATCTTACCGTCTATTATTATTCCGCTTCCGACACCGGTACCCAAGGTAACGATAATAGCGCTCTTTACACCTTTCGCACCTCCGCACACCACCTCACCCAAGGCGGCGGCATTGGCATCGTTCTCCAAATAAACCTTTTTTGCGGGGAACCTTGCCGAAAATTCCTTTTCCAAAGGATAGTGCAAGAAAGGCAAATTGTTGCAAAATACTATCTCGCCCTTTTCCAAATCGGCAGTACCGGGCGCGGCAACACCTACGTATTCAAGTTCTTCGGCGGAAACGCCGCACTCCTCTAAAAGCATATAACAAAGCCTTGCCATGGAATCCGTAACTTCATCTGCCGTTGAATCGCGCTGTGTGGGCAGTGACATCTTTTTTATAAGCTTACCGTCACCGTCACACAAACCCGCTTTAACGTTTGTACCGCCTAAATCTATGCCTAAAGTAAACATAATCTATTCTCCATACATGCTCATAAGCTTTTTATTGAATTCTTCCGCCGTATTATAACCCATCTTCTTTTGTCTGTTATTCATGGCGGCTATTTCTATAATTACCGCTAAATTTCTGCCCGGGGTTACCGGCACGGTGATAGACGGGATCTTTAACCCTAAGATTTCCGTATATTCCTGCTCAAGTCCGAACCGCTCGTACATCTTTCCGTCTACCCAATTTTCTATGTTTATGACCAGGTCTATCTTTTCGCTCATTTTAACGGAACCCATACCGAAAATTCGCCTTACGTCGATTATACCTATACCGCGCATTTCCACATAATGACGGATAAGCTCGGGCGCTGAACCTACAAGTGTTTTGGAAGACACCTTTTTTATATCTACGGAATCGTCGGCAATAAGACGGTGCCCCCTTTTTAACAGCTCTATTGCCGTTTCGCTTTTACCCATCCCACTGTCGCCAAGCAACAAAACGCCTTCGCCGTAAACCTCTACCAGCACTGCGTGCAACGAGATACGCTCTGCCAAATGTATGTTGAGAGAAGCGATAAGCGCCGCCATAAAGTCCGAAGTGTTCCATGAGGTTCTGTACAACGGAACGTCGTATTTTGAAAAAAATCCGACCATCTCTTCGGGTATGTCAAGTCCCGTAGTAATTATAACGCACACCGGCTTGCGGGAGAGGAGATCGCTTAAAGATTTTGCTCTTGCTTCGGTAGTAAGTCCTTCCAAATAGCTAAGCTCCATCTTACCCATCATCTGTATCCGTCTGCCCTCAAAATATTCAAAGAAACCGCAAAGCGGTAAGCCGGGGCGGCTTACGTCGGAACGAACCACGTATATTTCGTCTATGTTTTCGGGGACGAAAATCCCCTCCAAAGAAAACTCATCCACTATGGTTTTTAAAGCTACCCTGTACTCTTCCATCTAAAAAACCTCCGTTTTAACAGATAACTCCTCCAAAAGCTATAATGCCTTCATCGTTATAAAACACAGCCGACTGCCCTTTAGCGGTCACGCGCTGCGGCTCATCAAAAGCAACGCTTACGGTATCGCCTTCCACGGCGACGATCTTACACCCCACGGGGTTTGCCCTATATCTTACTTTAACCTTGTAGCTATCGCCCACTAAAACCTCGGGAGTTGCCATAAGGTTACAATTTTTAATTTTAAATCCGTCGCAAAGCGCATCCTCCGCAAAAGAAAGCACCACACGGTTGTTTGCGGAATCGATCTCCCTCACAAACGCAGGTCTGCCCAAAGCTATACCCAAGCCCTTGCGCTGACCTACCGTGTAATTGTGTATTCCGTCGTGCTCGCCTAAAATTTTACCGTTTATATCCACAAACTGCCCTTTTTCGGGAAGCTTTTCGTACGCGCATATTATCTCGCGGTAATCGTCCGCGGCAAAGCATATATCGTTGCTCTCACCCTTGGTGAATTCAAAAATTTTATTATCCGCAAAATACGCTTTTATATCCTTTTTAACTACAGATGAAAGAGGCATTATTATCCTTTTCAAGGTGTCTTGCGATAATCCGTAAAGAAAATATCCTTGGTCCTTCGTGGCATCTGCGGCAGGAGAAAAGCTATATCTTCCCTCCCGCAAGCAGGGGGTTGCGTAATGCCCCGTCGCCACATTATGTATACCAAGCCTATCTGCTACATCGCAAAGAGTCTTGAACTTAACGGAAGGATTGCATTTAACACAAGGGTTAGGTGTTCTGCCGCTGACGTAATCGGAGGCGAAAGACTTTATTACCGCTTCTTCAAAAGTAGCCCGCGCATCTACCCAAAGGAATTCTATATCCAAAGCTTTTGCCAGCGCTTCGGCATCGTCAAGGCCGTTACAGCTGTCGTGCATCAAGGCGTAAACCCCAACGATATTATAACCTTCCTCTTTCAATTTGATAGCAGCATAGGCACTGTCCATACCGCCGGAAAGTCCTAAAACTACGCGTTTTTCCATAGCGTTTTTATGCTCTTCTCAAATTTGCGTGCATACAAATACTGGTCAAGATAATAAATTGCAAAGGGCACGAACACCAAAGTCAAGCACGCAAACACAAATACGTGAGGGGTGCTTGGAAATTTTCCCAAGCTGTCACTTAAATCGTAAACGTAGTTCCAAAGGCTGTATTCTTTCGATATATAGTCTTCAAGGATATAGCTTCCGTCGGGATTTTTTATTACTTCCGCAAAGGTGTTGTTTGCGCTGAATCTTACCCAATACATCAGGTTATAGCAAAGAAGTCCCAAGAAGAAGCAAAGCATGGAAAAATTAAAAACGAAAACGTTCCTCATATGACGGCGCTTATTTTCCGCATCCTTTACGGGTGCAGAAGAAGTGCTTGCCGCCGCGCGCGCCGTTTTATAATAAACCTTGGTACCGTAAGTCGTAATAAGCTCCGAGCCTTCCTCCTTGCGTGCGGAAGCCTCTGCCGCGGTTATATCGCAAAGCTCGCCCTTTGAGGATGAAACCGAAGAAAACATTACGGAAAAATACAGTTCGTCCGCAAGATTGTTGCATACGAATATATAACCGGACATGGTACGGTCAACAAACTCGTAGCCATAAGCCGCCATTTGGTTAAGCCATTTTTCTTCCGCAACGGCGGAATGACAGGATTTATAAACTTTATACGTACCGTCACCCATATCGGCAAGCTTCGTACCATCACCAAGGGTAATCATCTTTTTAACACTTGTATTGTTCAAACCGCAAATCCTCCGTTAAAACAACGCAAAATACGCCTTATAATATTAAACTTTATTATACTATACACAAAATCTTTTGTCAACCGAAAAAATTTTAAACTTATACTTGCAAAAGCAAAACGTTTCTGTTATAATAGCTCTCACAGATATACAGAATATGGCCATACTATCCGGGGAGTTAGCGGTGCCTTGTACCTGCAATCCGCTGTAGCAGGGGTGATGTCCACTTCGAGGGCCTTTTGGGTGCGGCTGCATCATATGAAGGCTGTTGATGAATGGGTCTTGCGCAATCGAAAGCCGTGAACCATGTCAGGTGGGGAACCAAGCAGCATTAAGCGGTATCTTCGATGTGCCGCGAGGTCGCCTGTTTTGAAGCCGGAGTTAGATTAACGCGTGTTCATTGGGTTCGACGGTGGGCGTATGGTCATATTCTGTATATTTGATTATGAGGAGGTGCCTTATGTACAGAGCTTTATACAGAAAATGGCGTCCGCAAAGCTTTGACGAGGTTTGCGGTCAAGAGCATATAACAACGGTGCTTAAAAATCAGGTGCTGTCCTCTACCGTTTCCCACGCATATCTTTTCTGCGGTACCCACGGAACGGGCAAAACCACCTGCGCCAAGATCTTGGCTAAAGCAGTTAATTGCGAAAACCCCATTGACGGCAGTCCTTGCGGAAAATGCAGTTCCTGCGTTGCCATAGATAACGGTACGGCAACCGACGTACTTGAGATAGACGCCGCCAGCAACAACGGCGTTGACAGCATACGCGCCATAAGAGATGAGGTAGTTTATCCCCCTTCCACCCTTAAAAAGCGCGTTTACATCGTGGACGAGGTTCATATGCTGACGGACAGTGCAAACAACGCACTGCTTAAAACGCTTGAGGAGCCGCCGGAATACGTGATGTTCGTGCTGGCTACTACCGAGCTTCAAAAGATTCCGTCTACAATCATCTCCCGTTGTCAACGCTTTGAATTCCGCAGAATTGACGGCGAGGTTATCGGTAACAGAGTTAAGCATGTCTGCGACGAAGAAGGTATAAACATCGATGAGGAGTCGGTTAACCTTATCGCAAGACTTTCCGACGGTGCCATGCGTGACGCACTTAGCCTTTTGGAATCGTGCACTGCCGCTTTGGGTGGTGACAGAATAGAATACGAGGCTACGGAAAGACAGCTTGGCGTTGCCAACAATGAAGACGTGGTTTCTTTGCTGAAATATGCGGCTGAGGGCAACGTTTCCGAGGCGATGAACGTACTTGACGGACTTTACCGCAACTCAAGAGATCTGGCAACGTTGGTAGGTCAGCTCAACTTCCTTACCCGTGACTTGCTGGTTATACAAAGCTTGCCGGGCATAGGTCTTAACAAATTGGGCAGCTCTTTTTGCTTCAGCAAGTCTATGTTTGAGGAGCTTAACGTTTTAGCCAAGGAGATAACCAAGGAACAGCTTTTGTATTTCTTCGAGGTGCTTTCGGAGGCACAATCCCGCTTGGGATATTCCGCGCAAAACAAAAAGATGATAGCGGAAATGGCGGTTATTAAGCTTTCTACCCCTCGTTTCGTAGATGGTATAGAAGCGCTTCAAGCAAGGGTATCCGCGTTGGAGGCAGGAGTGCCCGTGAAAGCGGCAAAGCCCGCGGCACCCAAAGTAGCCGAAAGCAAAAAAGTTGAAGAAAAAACCGCGGACGTAAAAGCCGCACCGCAAGCATCTAAGCCGTTCAGTAACCGCGCAGAGTTGCTTGAGGCGTTGTCAAGAAAGGGCGCGGGCGCCGTGTACGCCTTTGCTTCTACCGCAAATTTCGTTATGAAGGATGGAGTGCTGTGCATCGTTCCCGACAGTGATATTGCAGAGGACAAGCTTTCCACCCCCAAGGCAATAGAGCTTATTACGGAGTGTGCCGGGGAGGTTATGCGTACGGCAATCTCCGTTCAAATAGAAAAAGCACCTAAAACCGAAGTGCAAACGAATATGTTTTTTGAAGAATTATTTTAACATAAAAGGAGTTAGTTATTATGAAGGTTAGACTTCCCCAAGGTATGGGCGGCGGCCCCCAGAACATGAATCAAATGATCAGACAGGCGCAAAAAATGCAGGAGGATATGGAAAATCTTCAGGCAGAGTTGGATGCTAAGGAATATACCGTTAAAGCCGGCGGCGGTGTCTGCACCATCGTTATCGGCGGCGACAAGGTTATAAAATCCGTTGAGCTTGATAACGCAATAGTTGATCCCGACGATATTGAAACGTTGCAGGATATACTCGTAGCCGCTTTTAACGAAGCGTACAGAACCGTTGAGAACACCAACGCAGAGGCTATGAGCAAGGTTACGGGCACAATGAACGTACCCGGTTTGTTCTAAGTTATGACACCGTCACTTGAAAGGCTTGTGGAGCAGTTTTCCAAGCTTCCGAGTATAGGCAGAAAAACTGCCACACGATTGGCTTACCACGTGCTTTCCTTACCCGAAAGCGAGGTTAGGCTTTTTGCGTCCGCACTTATTGATGCAAAAACCACCGTTAAGCTATGCAGTGTTTGCGGCACGTTGAGCGAATATGAAAAGTGCGACGTTTGCTCCGACGAAAGACGAGATAGCTCTGTTATTTGCGTAGTTGAGGATTCACGAAGCATGAGCGCCATAGAAGAAACCAGAGAGTTTAAGGGCGTGTACCACGTTTTGGGCGGAGTTATCTCCCCTCTTGACGGTATTGGACCCGAACAGCTTAAGGTGAAGGAGCTTGTGCGTAGGCTTGACGGCACGGTTAAGGAGATAATCGTTGCTACCAACCCCAGCATAGAGGGCGAATCTACGGCGATGTATCTCAAAAAGCTTTTAGCTCCCCACGGAGTAAAGGTTACGCGCCTTGCCTACGGCTTGCAGGTTGGCGCAACCTTGGAATATGCCGACGTTTCTACCCTTTCCAAAGCCATAGAGCGCCGCACGGAATTATAAATACAAACAAAAACCAAAAGCTTGCGACGGAGGAATTTCCTCTGCCGCAAGCTTTGTTTTTACAAACGCACTATTTCTGCTTGCTTTTAAAAATCAACGACCATATAAAAGCAAACACCACTGCGGCGGTTATGCCCGCGGCGGTACCTGTTAACCCGCCTGTAAGGGCTCCTAAAAGCCCCGTTTCATCTACTGCCGCCTTTGTTTCGGTAGCTAAAGTATATCCGAAGCCTACTATGGGCACCGTTGCACCGCTGGTGGCAAAATCCACCAATTTATCGTACCAGCCAAACCCCGTCAACACAACACCCGCAACCACGAATGAAACTAAGATTCTGGCGCCGGTCATGGCGGTCTTGTCAATTAACACCTGAGCTATTGCACATATCAAACCGCCCACTGCAAACACCTTTATATATTCAATAAACAATTACGTTATCCCCTTTCAAAACATACCGCGTGGGCAATTCCGCATATACTTTGACCTTGAAAAACAGTGGTGGGATTCATCAAAGCACCCGTGGGTATGAGAAGCATACGGTTGATCTCCCCGTTTTTTATTCGCGGAAGAAAATATCCTGCAGTTACGGAAGCACTGCACCCACAGCCCGAACCGCCTGAATGTACGTCCTGACCTTCCATATCAAATATCATCATTCCGCAATCCGTATATTTATCCCTAAGCCCGTCAAGACTGTCACCTAACAGCTCACAGCAAAGCTCGTAGCCCTCTCTGCCCAGATCGCCCGTGGCTATAACGTCAAAATCCTCAGGTCTTTTTCCGCTAAACGCAAAATAACGCCTTATGGTATCTGCCGCCGCCTTTGCCATAGCCGCCCCCATATTGTTTACGTCGGTTATACCGGCATCAACTATTCTGCCTACAAGCCCATCCTTAACCATTATATCGCCCTGCCCTTTCTCAAGGAGCACTGCACCGCAACCCGTAACTGTATTTTGTGCCGTAGGAGTACGCTGACCGCCGTATTCCAGCGGAAAGCGGTATTGCTTTTCCGCAGAGCAAAAATGGGAGCAAGCAAAGCCCAAGGCGTTTTTCTTAAATCCGCCCGAAACAAGGGCACCGCCCACGAGCACCGCTTCACCGAAGGTAGAGCACGCACCGTACAAGCCTAAATAAGGCACGCCCCATTCCTTAACGCCGAAGCTGCTTGCCACGCACTGATTAAGCAGGTCGCCGCCGCAGATTATATCAAGCTCCTTCGGGTGCATTTTTTCTTTTGTGAACAATATGTTTATACAGCGGTGCACCATCTCACTTTCCGCTTCTTCCCAAGTGCTTTTCCCAAAGTACTCGTCTTTTTCACACATATCAAAACAAGAAGCAAGGGGGCCTTCACTTTCCGTCTTCCCCACTACCGAAGCAAAATTTTTAAGGTGTACCGAATCAAAAATACAAAGCTCGCTCATTTACATCACCTTTTCAACAATATAATATATTACGCCGTATATTGAAGACGCTAACGTACCGAAAACTATAACGGGGCCCGCGATAACGAACATTTTTGCACAGGTGCCGTATATCAAGCCTTCCGTTTTGTTCTCTATGGCGGGGGAAGTTATGGCGTTCGAAAATCCCGTTATGGGAACGAGGGTGCCCGCCCCTGAAAACTTACCCATTTTTCTGAACCATCCTATGCCCGTAAGAAGTCCTGCCAAGAAAATCAAAGTAACGGTGCTTACGGTTTGGGATGCGTCTTTTTCCATGCCCAAATATGAATAAAAGTCGGTAAACGCCTTGCCTATACAGCATATCAAGCCACCCACAACGAAGGCTTTTAGCGTGTTTAAAATACACGGTGAGCGCTTTGCCCTATCTTCAACATATTTTTTATAATCGCTATTCATAATTTTGTCACCTCATCCATATTTTGTCTTGGAATTCTTTATTTATTCCTTTGTCTATTGACTTTTTTACACGAATAGAGTATAATTAGTGCGTTGTATTTTGTTTTTGGCACGTTTTCGTTCCGTTTGCGGTTGATAAAGGAGACCATAGAATGAAGAAATATAACCCTAAAGAAAAGTATCCCGTTTATTCCGACGTGCGCGCCTTGGTAACAGGCTGCGGGAATTTCGGCGATAAGACCTTATATAAATATTTCGTAGGAAAAGACGAGATAAAAGAGCTTTCTTACAAGGCTTTTTCGGATAACATTATCAATTTGGCTACTGCCGCTTATGCGTTGAATTTGAAGGGCAAGAAGATTGCCCTGATGTCTGAGGCACGTCCTGAATTCTTGCAGGCTTATCTGGCAACTCTTTGTACGAATGCGGTTATAGTTCCCCTTGATAAGGAGCTTATGCCCGACCAAATTTTAGGGTTTTTGAAAGTAGCTGAATGTTCCGCTTTGTTTATTTCTCCCGAATGCAAAAGGAAGCTCGGCGAAGTGTTGAACGATGCAAAACTTGACTACGTGTTCGTTATGAGTGAGGAGGAATATACGCCTTACGTCGGCAGTTATGAAGATTTTGCTTCCAAAAAAGAGATCAATTTCTACGAGATGACCGCATACGGAAAATATCTGCTTTCCGCAGGCTTTATGGGCATCTACAACCTGACTTATGATCCCGAAGCAATGGCGGCAATTCTGTTTACCAGCGGCACCACCGGCACGAGCAAAGGCGTTATGCTTTCCCATAAGAACTTGCTTGTAACGGCTTCTCAAGCTGCTAACAATACACCTTTCGCGTACAATGACGTTTTCTTGTCCGTGTTACCCATGCACCACACCTACGAAACCACCATAGATATAGCTATACTTCATATAGGCTGTACCGTGTGCATCAACAATAGCATCAAATACGTTCTCCGTAATTTGAAGCGCTTTAAGCCTACAGGCTTCGTTCTTGTTCCCTTGTTCGTGCAAACTATCCACAAGAGAATATTTGACGAGATAAAGAAGAAGGGCAAGCAAGGCACCTTCAACAAAGCGTTAAAGCTTACAAAAGGACTGAGGAAAGTTAAGATAGACCTAAGAAGACCTTTGTTCAGCGAAATTATTAGCTCTTTGGGCGGCAGACTTAAAACCATAATCTGCGGCGGCGCAGGTGTTGACCCCGAACTTTTGCAGGACTTTAAAGATATGGGCATAAATATATACCAAGGCTTTGGTATTACGGAATGTTCTCCCTTGGTCTCGGTTGACTTATATACGCGCCCAAAAATCGGCTCCGTAGGTCCCGCTATTCCTTGCTGTGACGTTAAGGTACTAAAAGAGGTTAACGGTGAGCTCGTTCCCACGGAAGCCAACGAGATAGGCGAGATTGCCGTTAAAGGGGACAACGTTATGTTGGGGTATTACAACGATCCTGCCGCTACTGAGGCTTCCTTCACCGAAGACGGTTATTTCCTTACGGGCGATTTGGGAAAGCTGGACGAGGATGGATACATTTACATCACCGGCAGAAAGAAGAACCTTATTATACTTTCCAACGGTAAAAACGTTTATCCTGAAGAAATTGAGGAATATTTGTTGCGACTTGAGTGTATAAACGAGTGTGCGGTAGTTGCAAGGACTAATAATTTGGGCGAGGCTGTCGTTACCGCAATAATCGTTCCAAAGCAAGAGTTGATTGACGGATGCAGCGAGAACGAACTTCAGGAAGAAATGAAGAAAGCGGTTCTTTCGGTAAACGAAAAGCTTCCCTCCTTCAAGCAAATAAGAAACGTTGAGATAAGAAGAAGCGAGTTCGATAAGACTTCCACCAAGAAAATCAAGCGATTTATGCTTTAATTTACAAATAGAAAAGGAGACGGGCATTTATTTGCCGCTTTATCTACTATGTTTGAAAAATTCAGAAATCTTTTAGCAGAAGAAATGAGCATCGACCCCGACGAAATCACATTGGAGGCTTCCTTTGTAAACGATTTGGGTTTCAACTCTTTGGAGTTGGCAGACCTGGTAGTTCTGTGCGAAGACACCTTTGATATTGAGTTTGACGAGGATGAACTTCCCCATCTGCTCACCGTTAAGGATGTAGTTACGTACATAGAAAACAACAAATAATCACCTTTGCAAAAGAACACCCCTTCAAGTCGATATACGGCTTTGAAGGGGTGTTTTGTTGTGCGCAATTAAAAGGGATCAGAAATAGTAGACGTTCTTCAATATACCGTGAAGCACGTAACGCTCACCGGGTTTGGAAGGAATGTTTGTACAGGTTATAAGCGTAATGATTTTTGATTTTGAATCATAGCTTACTTCCTTGCTTATGGTATTTAACGCTCTGCGGTCCTTAAGATACTTATAAAATTGGCTTGAGCTTGTGGCGGTTGAATAACAACGTGCGAACTCGTCACCTTCCGAACGGTAACCCGAAAAATACTCGTACACGTACACTGCGTCTGCGGTAACCACCGTTATCTCCATATTCTGCGCCTTGGTGTATCTGTTTGCGCTGTCAAAGAACAGCTTTATTGCCCTGAACATGGAGCCGTCGGTCATACAATGCCCGTAGATTACTACGTTACGGTTATCCTCATAGTTCTTCTTCAGAGAAGAATCCGCAAAAATGGAACCGAGCTTGCTCGTCGTGCCTTCGGGTGTGCGGTATAAATACTGATCGTTATTAATACCTTTCATTATGGGGTAGTCAATGCGTGTATCCGAAACCACTATATATCCCCAACAGTCACCGTTTATCTTTTTGTAGTGAAAATACTGGTCACGCAACCACTCGTAATATTCCTGGGTATCCATATCCAGGGCATCAAACATCTCCATGCCGTCTTGTGCGCTGCCAAGATAGGTAAGAAGATCCATACTGTTGTAGGAACGCAACGTCTTCATGGAAGGGATAGCCGAGCTTCTGTTCTGCATGGAATCATAAAAATCTCTGCCTGCCGCCAAATCGCGGGAGCGGGCAAGTATATTGCCAAGAGACAACACGAAAAGTCCAAGGCAAAGGCACAGTGCCAAAAGACGAACCATACCGTTAACGCCCAGCTTGCGCTTCTTTCTTTTGCCACGCTTAGGCACGTTGGCGGAAGAAAACTTAGCCAAAGATTCTTCAAAAGCGGAAGGACTGTATTTGCGTACAACGTCAGGGGTCGGTATATCTGCCGAAGTACTTGCAACCTTCGGCTTACTGACGCTGTCAGCCGCAACGTTATTTGCTTTCGGTTCGGTTTTTTTAATAAAAAACTCCTTCATTTCGTAATCGTCAAACCTATTCGCCATTTTACCACCCCTTTCACTCAAAGCTTAGTATATATTATACCCAAATTATACTCCATTTTCAATAGTATATTATTATTTTTTTGCTGAAATTACCCTTAATTTTTTACAAAAGCAAAAATTCGGTTGACTTTTTCTTTAAAATGTATAAAATGGTAATGTTAGGATTATATTTTATTTGATTCGGAGGTATTTTGAAATGAGTTTGAAGGAAGTTAAAGAAATCGAAAAGAATTTACGTGAGATAACTCTGACTATCGATAAGGAAGCTTTCGATGCAGAGGTTATGAAGGTTTATCGCAAGCAGTCTGCAAAGATTACCGTTCCCGGTTTCAGAAGAGGTAAGGCACCCAAGCACATCATCGAAAAGCTTTACGGTGAGTCTTTCTTCCACGCAGATGCAATTGATAACCTTTTCCCCGAAGTTTATGAAGCAGCAGTAGCTGAAGCAGGTCTTGAGGTTGTTTCCAGACCTGAGGTTGAGCTTGAATCCATAGACGAAAACGGTGTTACACTCAAGGCAAAGGTTTACGTTAAGCCTGAAGTTAAGCTTAACAAGTACAAGGGCCTTTCCGCAGAGAAGGAAGCCGTTACCGTTGAAGATGCAGAAATCGACGAGGAAATCGAAGCAGCAAGAAAGCGTCTTGCAAGAGTAAGCACTCTTACCGAAGGCGTTGCAGAAAACGGTGACGATGCCGTTATCGATTTCGAAGGTTTCGTTGACGACGTTGCTTTTGAAGGCGGCAAGGGTGAGAATTATACCCTTAAGTTGGGTTCCGGCAGCTTTATACCCGGTTTTGAAGAACAGGTTGTTGGTCACTCCGTAGGTGAAAGCTTTGATATTTCCGTTAAGTTCCCCGAAGAATACGGTGCTAAGGAGCTTGCAGGTAAGGATGCTATATTCAAAATAGTTCTCCACGAAATTAAGCGTACCGAGCTTCCCGAGCTTGACGAGGAATTCGTTAAGGACGTATCCGAATTTAACACCATTGATGAATATAAGGCTGATATTAAGGCTAAGATAGAAGCGAAAAAGGAAAAGGCCGCTGAGTACGCATACGAAGAAAAGCTTCTTGATGCACTTCTTGAGAACACCGAGCTTGACGTTCCCGCACCCATGGTTGAAGACGAGATCGATATGAACGTAAGAGATTACGACTACAGACTTCAGATGCAGGGCGGCAACCTCCAGATGTTCTTCCAGTACACAGGTCAAACCTTGGAGCAGCTCAGAGAAAGATTCAGACCCCAGTCCGAAAAGCAGCTTAAAACAAGACTTGCTCTTGAAGCTGTTGTTGCCGCTGAGAATATTGAAGCTAGCGAAGAAGATATTGAGGCTGAATACAACAAGATTTCCGAAGGCTATAAGACCGAGCTTGAGAAAGTTAAGGCTACGATAGCTCCCGAAACTTTGGTTAAGGATATTGTTTTGAGAAAGGCTGTTGACTTTATTAAGGAAAACGCCGCTGAATAATATTCCCTTACCTACCGCAAGACACAGAAAGGAATACAAACAATGGCATTAGTACCAATGGTAGTAGAGCAAACAGACAGAGGTGAGCGCTCCTACGACATTTACTCTCGCTTACTTAGTGACAGAATTATTATCTTATCCGACGAGGTTAACGATACCACTGCATCTCTTGTAGTTGCACAGCTTTTGTTCTTGGAAGCTCAGGACCCGGATAAGGATATATTCTTGTATATAAACAGCCCCGGCGGCAGTGTTACCGCAGGTATGGCTATTTATGACACTATGAACTTTATTAAGTGTGACGTATCTACCATGTGTATAGGTATGGCGGCAAGTATGGGTGCATTTCTGCTTTCTGCAGGCGCAAAGGGCAAGAGATACGCTCTCCCCAACAGTGAGATAATGATACATCAGCCTTTGGGCGGTGCAAGAGGTCAGGCAAGCGACGTACGCATTCACGCCGCTTGGTTGCAAAGAACCAAGGAAAAGCTGAACGACTTATTGGCAAAAGCTACGGGGCAACCTCTTGAAGTAATCGAAAGAGATACGGACAGAGATAACTTTATGTCTGCACAACAGGCACTTGAATACGGCTTAATAGATAAAGTAATGGAAAAGAGATAAAATATGGCAGATAGAACAAAAGGGCGTAGCGGTGGCATAAAAACTACCCTTGACAGCAATAAGTGTTGTGAGATTTGCGGTGTATCCGGTGTTCCGCTGGTAGATATAATACTTGAAAAACAGCACGTATTTATATGCGAAGACTGTCTTAACACCTCTTTTACCGTATATAACGCCTTTAATGATACCTATATCAGCCGTAAGGCTTTGGACGGTGATTTTGCACTTACTGCAGAAACCATGCCAAAGCCCAAGGAGATAAAGGAGCATTTGGATAAGCACGTTATCGGTCAGGATGCCGCAAAAATCACCCTTTCCGTTGCGGTTTATAACCACTATAAACGCGTGCTTGCCCTGAGAGAGCAAGAAAAGAAGAACAAAAAGCCTCTTTCCGATACGGAAACCGTGGAGCTTGAGAAAAGCAACGTTTTGTTGCTTGGTCCTACGGGCGTAGGCAAGACCTTACTTGCTCAGTCCTTAGCAAAGATGCTTAACGTTCCCTTTGCCATAGCGGATGCTACAACTCTGACGGAAGCCGGTTACGTTGGTGAGGACGTGGAGAATATTCTCCTAAGACTTATCCAAGCGGCGGATTTCGACGTAAAGAAGGCAGAGATGGGTATTATCTACGTAGACGAGATAGATAAAATCTCCCGCCGAAGCGAAAATCGCTCCATAACCCGCGACGTATCGGGTGAGGGCGTACAGCAAGCCTTATTGAAGATCATAGAGGGTACCGTTTCCAACGTTCCTCCCCAAGGCGGCAGAAAGCATCCCAATCAGGAGTTTATAC
>JAFQHW010000062.1 GCA_017397805.1 Clostridia bacterium
TAAAATAGTTGTAGAGCATATTTGAGCCTCCGTTTCTGGTTTCTCGTCAATTCCATTTTAACGGATTTTCTTCAAATATGCTCTACTTTTTTATCTTTTTTTCGTAGGCTCTATTTGTTGTACCCCAACATTTATTATAGAGCCATTATTTATTACTTCAAAAACCGATTTCTTAATTTTGTGCGGGGAATCTGTCGATGATCATGGCATCGTATTTGAGTATCTGTGCCGCGTCAAGGCTGTTTACGGTATTGTCGCCGTTAACGTCACCTACCAACAACTGAGCATCGTCAAAGGTCAACATAAACGCATCGTATTTAAGCACGTATGCCGCATCCAAGCTGTTTATATTGCCGTCAAAATTCACGTCGCCCAAAACCAAGTCAACGTGCTCTGCACGCCATACGGCATAGAGGGTTATATCTGCATCTGCGGTATAGTTATCACCGGGGTTATATTCGGAAGCCGCAGAGTTCTTGCTCTGTGCCCAACCTACGAACACGTAACCTTCTCTTGTGGGAACGGTACTACTTAACGCAACAACTACGCCCTTTGTTTTTGTTTGCGCTTCGGGCGCGTTTTCACCGCCGTTAGCATCGTAGCTTATGGTATAAGTTTCGGGTTCTACCGCAGTATTTTCCTTCCATACTGCGTAAAGAGTAACGTTTGCATCAACGGTATATTTGCCGCCTGCGGCGAAATCAGCCGTCTGTGCAGTTTTGCTCTTTGCCCAGCCTAAGAACGTAAAGCCTTCTCTTGTGGGAACGATACTGCTTAAAGTTGCATCCACACCCTCGGTTTTCGTCTGAGATTCGGGCGCGTTTGCACCGCCGTTAGCATTGTAGCTTATGGTATAGGTTTCGGGTACTGCTGCCTCTTCCCATACTGCGTAAAGGGTAACGCTTTCATCAACAGTATATTTGCCGCCTGCGACAAAATCAGCCGTCTGTGCATTTTTACTCTTTGCCCAGCCTAAGAAAACGTATCCGTCTCTTGTGGGAACGACAGAGCTTATGGTAAGGTCGGAACCGTCAAGCTTAGTTTGAGAATTGGGGGCACCGCTGCCGCCGTTAGCGTCGTAGTTTACTTTGTAAGTGGTAACAGCCGCACCGCTTACGGTAACGGTATGGCTTGCACCGTTTGCGCCGTATATCTTAAAATCTTTTGCGTTAACTGCCATAATGAAAAGGCCGTTATCCAAATCGTTGTCAACTTTAATTTCAGCTTCGCCGTTTGCCAAAGCCACGAAGTTGAGCCTAAAGCCTAAAACACCGTTAGTCTTAACGTAGTAAGCGGTGTTGGTAAGCAAATCGTCGGCATCGCAAGCAAGGCTTAGCCAATAAGGATTTAAAGATACGTCAGCAGGACTTAAATTAACGCTCTTTGAATTCCATGCGGTGGGTGTTATAAGCTCTACGGATTCAAGCATTATAAGCTCGGAGTCATAAACCAAAGGAAGGTCGCAACCAACTATACCGTTGGGAAGTGTAATATTGCTGAAGGTTACGTCAACGGAAAAAGGCTGACCGGGTTGTACGGCTGTAGCACCGGACATTGCAATATCGGAAGCAACGTTGTAAACGCTGGTAACGTTTCCGTATGCTTCTATCTCGTCAAAGGACAGAATATACTGTTCTTCGTATCCGTCATAGGTGTTAAGAGTTATGCGCACCTTAGCCGCCTTGGTAAGCATATTGGTAAAGGCTACCGTTATATCAAAATACTGGTCTGCACCGTCATACTTAGGAGCACCTTCAATGGCTGCAGCGCTTTCCGTATAAGTTGCAACAGTATAGCTTCCGTCTGCGGGAGCCGTTTCAATAGATTCGATATTAAGGTATCTGTTACCGCTTCTGCGCGCACTGCGGATTATAAGCTTTTCCAACAACGCGGGAGAAGCCAAGGTGAACTCTATTACGGTAGTACCGTAAGCACCAATCTCAACGGTGGTGCCGGCAACACCGTAAATATCGTTAAACGCTACGTTTCCGCTGGTTCTGCGGAAAGCACCGTCGGTAAGGCAGGTTCTGCCGGTGTCGGTACATCCATTGGTCCAAAAGTCTATACCGTCGGAAAGAGTGTAGGTATAGGTAGCATCGGAAAACAGGTTATATTCCGTTTCCGCCCCTGCGGGAATGGCAAATGCCATAGCGCCTATGCACATAATAATGCTGAGTAAAACTGCTATCGTCCTCTTCATATGCTTAAATCCTTTCGATTTGTTTTACATACTTTTATAATTTATCGATATATTATAGCCTTATCAGTTCTTTGCCCAATCTTTTAGCGCGGGTAACCGTATAGTAGGTACCTCCGTTATCGTACCGTAAATAGCACATACAATACTCCGCCCACTCTACCATATAATCGTTACGGCTTCGCATACAGCTTGGAGTATATCCTTCGTTTACGTAGTGTACCAGGTCCGCCCGCCGCATTATCTCTCGGTACACTTCTTTATCCTTATCCTTCCAGTGGGCATCCTGTTCCTTACACGGCAATGCCAAAACAAGCCTTACAAAGGGGTATTTCCCCTTCAGCTTCAGCACCGTCTGCGCCGCTAAAGTATCAAAACCCAAGGCGCCGCCCGCTATGAAAACGACCACGCCGCGGTTTATCAAATTTTCAAGCTCTGCCGTCAGGCGGTCTTTCAGCAAAAAAAGCTCGTCAGATGCAATAATCCGATGCCCTGAAAAACAACAGCGCTCAGTTATTTTATATTTTGTTTGAAATTGATTAAGCGTCATGGCTCTGTTCGTTTTAGTTAAGCTTTATAACATAAGAATACAGTTTTATACGAACTTATTATAATACACAAGCTCCTACTTGTCAAGAAAAAAACTGTTGCAATATTTTCTTTGAAATAGTAAAATAAATAAAAAGGAGTAGATGCTGATGAAAAGATTTTTGTGTTTTGCCATAACTTTAGCAATCCTCTTTAGTTTGTGGGGATGTGAAAACGCCGCAGTAAACGACGGAGTTACAAAAGGAGAAAGCACCGTTGAATCCATCGCCGACAAAATCACGGGCGAGAGCGAATTTTGCGTGACGTTTATTGACGTGGGGCAAGCAGATGCGGCGCTTGTAAAGTGTGACGGCAGATATATGCTTATTGACGGCGGTAATAAGGCTGACAGCTCACGCATATATTCGGTGCTCAAGGAAAAGGGCGTTAAGGAATTGGACTACGTAATAGGCACCCACGCCCACGAGGACCACATAGGCGGTCTTCCCTCTGCCTTCAGCGCTTGTACGGTCAAGGAGGTTTTCTGCCCCGTAACCGAGTATGACAGCAACGCTTTTAAAGATTTTAAAAATGCCGCAGAAAAACAAGGGCTTGAGCTTGTGTGCCCCGCAATCAACAGCAGTTATAAATTGGGTAGCAGTCGATTTACAGTTTTTGGTCCCTGTAAAGAATACGAGGACGCCAACAACACCTCAATAGTTATAAAGCTTGAATACGGAGATACCTCCATACTGTTTACGGGAGATGCGGAACGCGAAAGTGAAAAGGATATGATCGAAGCCGGATTTGACCTTTCCGCCGACTTGCTCAAGGTTGGGCACCACGGCAGCAGCACCTCCACATCCTACGTATTTTTGCGTGAGGTTATGCCCACCTATGCCGTTATTTCCGTAGGAAAGGACAACGATTACGGGCATCCGCACGACGTCACCCTGAAAAGGCTTGAGGATGCGGACGTTACCGTAATGCGTACGGACTTGCTTGGGGATATTACCTGCTACAGTGACGGAGAGAAGCTAAGCTTTGGCGAAACCGAAAACGACGAAAGCACCCCGCAAAGCGATTACAAATACATAGGCAATATAAACAGCAAGGTGGTGCACTCCGCAAGCTGTGAAAGCCTGCCCAAGGAAGAAAACCGCATATATTTTTACACCCGCGAGGAAGCGGCGGAGGCGGGATACACCAAAGAATGCGGAAATTGCATAGAGTAAAATAAAAGGACAATAAAAATCCGCCCTTATCGGGCGGATTTTTACTTGTATTAAATTACTTAAACTTGCGCTTTCTTGCAGCCTCAGACTTCTTCTTGCGTCTTACGCTGGGCTTTTCATAATGCTCTCTCTTACGAAGCTCTGCCTGAACACCGCTTCTGAGATAGCTTCTCTTAAATCTGCGAAGTGCGCTATCGATAGATTCGTTTTCTTTAACTTTAATCTCTGCCATTTATATTTCCCTCCCTCCGAAAAACGGGGAGCCTATCCCTCAAAAATTACTTGGACATTATAACAGATTTATTGACAAATGTCAACGCTTTTTTACTATTTACCTAAAGCTTTTTTTGCGCTTGCTACGAGAGAAGCGAAAGCTTCTTTATCGGCGATAGCGATTTCGGAAAGCATCTTTCTGTTAAGTGCGATGTCAGCCTTCTTAAGACCGTTGATAAACTGAGAATAATTGATACCCTCGATCTTGCACTGTGCGGATATTCTGGTTATCCAAAGCTTTCTGAAATCTCTCTTCTTTTGCTTTCTGCCTGCGAATGCATAGTTACCGCTCTTCATTACGGCCTGTTTAGCCATCTTGAAGTGCTTACTCTTACTGCCCCAATAGCCTTTTGCTAATTTGAGCATCTTGTTTCTTCTCTTGCGTGTCATTAACGCGCCTTTAACTCTTGCCATTTATATATCCTCCCAATCGTTACGTAATTATTATGCGTAGGGCATCATCTTCTTGAGATGTGCTGCGTTACCGGATGCTACGTAGCCGGCTTTTCTGAGTATTCTCTTACGCTTGGGAGTTTTAAGACCAAGCTTGTGACGACGACCGCTGTGGTTCATCTTAACCTTACCTGTAGCGGTAAAGGAAAAACGCTTTTTAGATGCGCTATGTGTTTTAATTTTGCCCATTTTCAAATATTCCTTTCACTTATCTTGTACTAAATTATTTGCCTTTAGCCGTTTTCTTAGGCGGTGCAAGAATGGTTATCATGTTTCTTCCGTCAAGCAAAGGCTGCTTTTCAACCGTACAAAGCTCACCGCAACCCTCAATAAACCTGCCGAGCAGCTCAGACCCTCTTTCAGGTCTTACAATCTCACGGCCCATAAACTTTATCATAACCTTAACCTTTTTGCCCTCCTCAAGGAAAGACTTTGCACGGTTAAGCTTTGTATTAAAGTCGCCGATTGCGATATTGCACTTGAGCTGTATCTCTTTAGTTTCAAGGACAGGTGTCTTCTTCCTGTTCTCTTTATCCCGTTTTTCTTTATCAAAACGGAACTTGCCAAAGTCCAGAATTTTGCAGACCACGGGGTTAGCGTCAGGCGCTATTTCCACCAAGTCAAGCCCTGCATCTGCGGCAATGCGCAGTGCCACGTCAATCTTAACCACACCAAGCTGATTACCCTCTTGGTCGATCAAACGGACCTCGCTTGCTTTAATTTGGTCGTTGATAAGCTGCTTTTTGCTGATAACAAAACACCTCCGAATTTGAAACAAAAAAAGGCTGTGAAAGCCAAATTCCACACACCTAAAGACACAGTCCACCACATAACGGGGACCGAAAAGGTATTAACCTTGCGCCCTAAGCGCCGGGTGGAACAAAAGCTCACTTCTTATTTACTGAAGCATGATAACACAATTATCTGCCTTTGTCAATAGCTTTTTATAAATTTTCAGGTATTTTTTTCAAAAGGAATAAGCATAAAAGCCCCGTGAGGGCGCCGAACACCGTCCCCGCCACCAAAAGAACGGGCGCGTATGAGAAAACGTAAACTGTGCCGCTTAACAATGCCGCCGCCCCAAGCTGTGCCATATTGTGACACACCGCGCCCAAAGCGCTGACACCTACTACCCCGAAAAGGTTTATCTTTTTTAACAGCCACATGACGAAAAACGCAAGCAGACCGCCGCAAACACCGTAAAATGCGGATACCGCGTTACCGAACAGCAATGCCGAAAGTCCTATACGGCACAGATTAACGCCAAACGCCACGGAAGCGTCGTAACGGTACAGCGCGAACAGCACCACTATATTTGCAAAGCCTGCCTTTACACCGGGCACACCCACGTCGAAGGCGGCAAGGTACTCGATATATCCCATAAGCAGTGCCAAGCACAACAAAACGGAAAGTCTTGCTGTATATTTTGCAGAACCTTTTCCTTTCATCCGGTTACTCCGTCCAACTCGTTCTCGCCCACGACGTAAATCCCTATGCCTTGCGGGAGGCACAGTATGCATCTGCCCGCACTTGATATTCTTCCCGTTTTTTGGCAGTCCTTGCCCTTACAAGCGGCATTTTCCATATATACGCAACCGTTTTCTATTACCGCGGTGCCTAAAAGTGTGCCGTCTTTTTCTATTGGGACGTGCCGTTCTTCCCGAAGACTGTAGCTTCCGTAAAGCTCGCCATCTATGCGGATCTCCACGGTATTGCCCTCTGATTGGGGCAAGAAAACAAGTCCTATGCCTACAGCCAAAAGAACGGCTATAAGAACTATATCGCGAAAAATACGCTTCTTATCACTATTCATAATCGTAAACTTCGCCCACCGTACGCACCAAAACTATACCGTTGGTGGCATCCGTTACCGCTTTTATAAAGCCTTCGGCGCGTTCCGCCGCCACGGAAGCCTTCAGCTTTACATCGATTTCAAAGTTACTGTCGTCAAGGCGAACACCGTGGGCAGACATAAGCTGTGCTATGCGGTTATATCTGCCGTAATCCGTTTCTATCTCCAATAGGGTAAAGGGCTTCAAAAAAATCTTCTCAGCCCCGTCAATACCTATCTTTGCGCCGTTGGAATATGCGCGCACCAATCCGCCCGCGCCCAGTAAGATGCCGCCGAAATAGCGGGTGACTACCACAGCACAATCGCAAAGCTCCTCTTTACGCAAAACCTCCAGCACGGGCAAACCCGCCGTACCGTGGGGTTCACCGTCGTCGGAAAATCTGGTCAGATTCCCCTCACGAAGAATATATGCGTAAACGTTATGGGTAGCATCCGAATACTTGGAACGAATGCGATTTATAAACTCCAGCGCCTCCGCCTCCGTTTTTACGGGGGTGGCGTTCCCTATAAACTCCGACTTGCGCTCTGTAAAACTGCATTCTGCCGCTTTTTTCAGAGTAAAGTAGCCTTTTCCCATCTTAGTTCACAAACTCGTTATACACGGTGCGGATAGCTGCATTAAAATCATGCTCCTCAACACCGATTATAATATTAAGCTCACTGCTTCCCTGGTCTATCATACGGATATTGATGCCCTCTCTTGCCAAGGAATCAAATACGCGGCACGCGGTACCTTGGGTACGGATCATACCTCTGCCAACTACGGCGATAAGTCCTATACCCTTTTCTATATCTATGTTATCGGGGGAAACCAAGGCGCTTATGCGGGAAAGGAGCTGACGCTCTCTGCCCTTGATGGCACTCTCAGCCACTACCACGCTCATGGTATCTATGCCGGAGGGCAGATGCTCAAAGTTTATGCCCATTTCTGCAAGAACGCTAAGCACCTTCATACCGAAGCCAAGCTCGCTGTTCATCATATCCTTTTCGATATTAATAAGAGCAAAGCCGGTCTTGCCTGCAATACCCGTTATTATGTACTCGTTCTGATACTGCTCGGTGGTGGCAACTATTCTCGTACCGGATGCCTCAGGCTCGTTTGTGTTTTTTATGTTTATGGGAATACCCGCAACCTTAACGGGGAATATTGCATCCTCGTGAAGAACGGACGCGCCCATATACGCAAGCTCTCTCAGCTCTCTGTAGGTTATAATGTTTATGGGCTTGGGGTTATCTACGATTCTGGGGTCAGCCATAAGGAAACCTGAAACGTCCGTCCAATTTTCGTATATATCCGCAGTAACTGCGCGGGCAACTATAGCGCCCGTAATATCACTGCCCCCGCGGGAGAAAGTAACGATCTCACCGTCTGCGCCTCTGCCGAAGAAGCCGGGGATAACCGCGTTCTCACAGCTTTCAAGAACGTGGCCCATTACACGGTTGGTCTTTACCGCATCAAAGTTGCCGTCTTTGTCAAAGAAAACAACCGTTGCCGCATCTATAAATTCATAGCCTAAAAAGTTAGCAAGCAAAATACCGTTCAGGTACTCGCCGCGGCTTGCGGCATAGTCCTTGGTACAGCCTTTGGAAAACGCCTCACGGATGGTCTTGAACTCCTCCTCAAGGCTTACGGTAAGAGAAAGCTCGGAGATAATGCCTCTGTATCTTTCCTCCACCTTTTTGAAGATGCTTGCCCAATCGCCGCCCTCTGCGGAGGTGAGCTGGCTGGCAAGAAGCAGGTCAGTTACCTTTTCGTCTTCCTTAAAACGCTTTCCGGGCGCGGAAGGAACCACGAACCGTCTGCCCTTATCTGCCATTATTATATCCTTAACTTTTCTGAACTGGCCCGCATCCGCCAAGGAGCTGCCGCCGAATTTTACAACCTTCTTTAATGTCTTTTCCATACAAAACACCAACTTTACCCAAATAATATTTATAATATAATATCACATCACAAACGGTTTTGCAACAATAATGAACAGATTATGCAGATTTTTTTGCAAGGAACAAAAAAGCCTTGACAAAAGTCACGGGAAATAGTAAAATATTCGAAGTTGATACGCCTCCATAGTTAAATGGATATAATAAACCCCTCCTAAGGTTATACTAAATCACTCGCCTTTGCTCAAAAGGCGAGCGATAATATAGATAAAATTTCATACACGTCTCTGTACCTCAGCAGGATAGAGGGTCCGCCTCCTAAGCGGAACGCCCCCGGTTCGAATCCGGGCA
>JAFQHW010000063.1 GCA_017397805.1 Clostridia bacterium
AGGTTGGTCATCAGCTTGATGGGCTGTGTTAAATGCATTTCTCATTTAACACAGCCACTTTGTTTAGATTTATTATTCCTCTAAAGTCGCCATTAACGACGTATCGGGATACATTGCCTCCAGCACGGGCAAGAAGTTTGCTCTTTCCTCTGCCGTACCTGCAACGGAAGCACCCGTTGTGGGCGAATAGAAGTACTGATAGCAGAAGAATACAACGCCGGTGCACTTAGGCAAGCTATCACGTGCGTATTCAAGACAAGACTTGATTACGTCGCGGTTGTTGATCCACTCGTACTGACCTTCGGTAGTACCTGCGTAGGTATCGATCGTACCGTTGTAGCCGTTAAGAGCCTTGCTTAAGGTAATACCAACGTAAAGAGTTACGTCAGAGCTTGTGATGATATTCGACCAACCGGTAGAACAGCTGCCGAAGCCCTGAGAGCTGTGGAGCATACCGAAATATACCTGAGGACAGATATAATCGATATATCCGCTTGTGGAGCACCAAGTATAAACGTCTGCATACTGAGAATTATAAACGGTGCTCATGTTACCTGCGGGAGAAATACCGAACACGATATCCTCGTCTACAGCCTTAATTGCGCTGTACAAACCGCTTACGAGCAGATTGAGGTTTTGCCTACGCCAGTTAGCCAAGGACAAGCTACCCGTATATGCATTATAAGCCGTAGAGTCGAAGGAAGAATCGGTAGTGGGATAGAAGTAGTCGTCCATATGTACACCGTCAACGTTGTAAAGCGTACAAATTTCAGCAGCGCCGTCTATAATGAGCTGACGTACTTCTTCGTATGCGGGGTTCAAATAGTAATATCCGTTGTAAAGCACAACGTACTTACCGTTATAGCTTGAGCTCTTATACCACTCGCCAACCTTATAACTTGTACTTACGCTGGTAATATCGGAGGATGTCATAAGTCTGAGAGGATTGATCCACGCTTGAACGGACAAGTTGCGTTCGTGGCACATCTCGATAACGATAGCGAAGGGGTCGTAGTTAAAGGTCTTGCCGTAAGAGCCGACAACGTATTTACTGGGAGTATAGTACTCGGAAGGATACATACTGTCGCCGTTAGGTCTTACCTGGAGGTAAATGGTGTTGATATGGTTGCTTACGCAGTTATCAAGTATCGTTGTCATCAACGTGCGGAAGCTTGCTTCGGAACGCTGAGAAGAGCTTGAAGTGTAAACACTGCTAAGGTCAAACTGAGATAACCACATACCCTTTACGTTAGAGTAGTTGAGTTGCTGATATACAGAAGGATCAATGGGATCGTCGGGAGTATCGGTATTGCCTGAACCGTCGGGTTCGGTTCCGTCGCCCGCGTAAACGCTTATGTAAGACGTACCGGAAACGCAAGTTGCGCTGTCAAGATTAATGTCATCGGTAAGGATGAGCAAATCGCCCACGTCAACGTAAGCGCAAGCCGCCTGATTTTCGGAACCCATATGCACGGCAACAACTATACCGTTCATGGGAACGTCAACGGACTTTGTTGAGCCCACTGCATATTTCTCAGTTACTATATAGCCGCCCTTGGCTTCGGAATAACCAGCTACGTAAACTTCCCAATAGGTTGCGGTAAACGCAGAACCGTAATTAACGGTGTAGATATGAGAACCGCCGGAAACGAATTGGTTAGCGTTTACGCCGCTGATGTAAATAATACCCTCTAAATCTTGACCTATATCGGGGATAAAGTTTGCTACGTAGGAAGCGTTAGCGGATACCGTATCCTCGGAAGTGGGCAATACGGGCGTCCAAGAAGCGAATACGTAGCCACTGTCTGCTACGGGGGTAGGAACTGTGATCTCGCTCCAAGCGGTGCCTTCATCAACGGTAAAGGTGGTAGTGCCGCTAAGCTTGCCGCCGACACCGGCAGTAAAGGACACAACGTATTGGTCAACGGGAGTTACTATAAAGTTTGCCGTAAAGGTAGCGCTACCCGTTACGGTGGCGGGGAAGTTGGGTGACCAACCTGTGAAGGTGTAGCCGTCGTTTTCAACAACGGTAGGAACAGTAACTGCGGACCACGCACTGCCGGTTACTACGCTTACAACGGTAGTTCCGCTTAAAGTGCCGCCCTCACCTGCGGTAAAGGTCAGTGTGCTCCACTGTGAAGCATCGTAAGTGAAGTTAGCTTTAAAGCTTAGGTTTTCGGTTATTTCATCGGTGCTTGAAGGCAATGAAGGGGTCCAACCTGAGAAGGTATAGCCTGCGTTTGCCGTAGCGGTGGGAACGGTGATCTCGCTCCACTTAGTACCCTCAACAACCGTTTGAAGAGTAGAGCCGCTTATAGTACCGTTAGCACCTGAGTTAAAGCTTACGGTATAGGTGGGAACGACCTCGCCCTCTGCACCGATAATCTCAAACTCGCCGAGTCTTCCTATATACTGACTCATAGTAGCTACGAAATAAACGTATTGTACGTCCTCTGCAGTACCGTTAACGGTAAGCTTATAACCGTAATCGGATGTAGCAACAAAGTTACTGCTTGAGCCGAACAAGGTGCTCATATCAGTTATGGATGAACCCACGTAAACAGCTACGCTGTCAGGCAATGCACGGTTGGAAGACCACTCTCTTAAACCGAAGTTAATAACGGCACTTGTCATGGTGATAGGTGTAGAAAGTTTATAGGTTACACAGATTTGACCGTTGCTTCTGGAAACCTCTACCCAGTTGTCATCCGTATCAGTGAGCCATTCGCCATCGTTAAGATAGCCGCTGCCGTATGCGGAGCCTGAATCGAAGGAATCGGGATAGCCGCTTTGAACGGTACCGGAAGTAATCATATACTGACCGCCGTTAGTGCTTAAAGCGTAGTTAAGCTCTTCGCCGCCCAATTTTTCGGTAAATACCGCGGTATAAGTTGCACTTGCGTTAATAGTAGCGGAAGACAAAGGCAACTCGGGAGACCAGTGAGAGAATCTGTATCCGTCTTTTGCTACGGGTGTAGGAACGGTGATACTGCCCCAAGAAGTACCGTCAACAACGGTGAAAGAGGTCGTGCCGGACAGACTGCCGTTTGCGCCTGCAACGAAGTTTACCGTATGCATTGTCGTGTTAACTTCGGGGCCGTAAACTGCAATCTCACCCAATCTTGCCGCATAATAAGTGCTCATGGAAAGGGTTATTCTTAAATACTTTATGGATCTTGTAACGGAAGAATCTATAATAGCTCTGTAGCCGTAACCGCTTATATGCTCGTAGCTTGCGGTGCTTCCTATTGAAGTCCAATTAAGGTTACTTGAAGACAAGGACGTTTTCGTTGTGTACTCAACGGTGACCTTATCGGGCAAGCCTCTGTTGGTTGCGGTGGCGTGAGTACCTAAGTTAACCACTATCTGACTTATATCAGACTTAGCCTCCGAAAGCTTAACGATCATCATAACCACGTTGCTTTGACCGTTAAAACCGCTGGTAGAGCCTCTTGCTACTTCTACCCAGTTACCGTCGCTCAAATAAACCTCGGTATCGTTATTCAACTCACCGTTACCGATGTTATAAGATTTACTTGAGAAGCCGCTTCTGATAGATTCAGTGCTTACGGTAGAGAAATTAGGATCGTTGTAGGTAGAGCCATCCAAGAAAGAGCCTACGAAATAGGTGTACGTACCGCCGTTAGCGGAGGAAGCGTAGTTATCACGGTGAGTACCGCTTTCTTCTACCACGAACAAAGCAGTATAGGTAGCATCCGCGTTGATCTCGCTATCCGCAGAAGGAAGTGCGGGCGACCACTCGCTAAAAACGTAGCCTGCATCCGGAACGGGCGTGGGAACGGTAATTACGTTGCCCCAAATAGCGCCTTCTTCAACGTCGTCGAAGTACCAAGTGCCGCTTATGGAGCCGTTAGAACCGGAAACGAATACGATAGAATGGGTAGGAATAAGCTCAAACTGTGCTGTAAAGGAAACGTCCTCCGTTACGGTTGCAGGAAATGCAACATCCCAGCTTGCGAATCTGTAACCGTCGTTGGCTACGGGCGAAGGAACGGAAATAGATGCCCAAGCAGTGCCCTTGAGTACCGTAAAGGAGCTTGCACCGCTCAAGGAGCCGTTCTCGTCTGCCAAAAAGCTTACGGTTGCATACTGAGTTGCATCATATACGAAGCTTGCGGTAAACGCCGCGTTTTCGGTAATAGTTTCGGGGAAGGAAGGCGACCAAGCGTTGAACTTAAAGCCTGCGTTTGCAACGGGAGTAGGAACGGTAATTACGCTCCACGCGGTGCCTTTAAGCACCGTAACGCTGGTGGTACCGCTTAAAGAGCCGTTTGTTCCTGCGGCAAAGCTTACCGTCGCGAACTGAGTTGCATCGTAAACGAAGTTTGCAGTATAGGTGGTATCCGCTTCAACGGTGCTTGGGAATGAAGGTGACCAAGCGCTGAACTTATAGCCCGCCTTTGCGGTGGCTGTAGGCACCGTAATTGCGCTCCAATCAGTACCCTTTAGCACGGTAAAGCTTGTGGTGCCGCTTATTGTGCCGTTTGCACCCGCAACGAAGGTAACCGTTGCGTATTGAGTTTCATCATAAGCAAATACTGCGGTGTAAACAGCATCTTCCGTTACGGTTTGAGGAAGTGCGGGAGACCATCCGTCAAATTTATAACCGGCATATGCCACCGCTTCGGGGATTTCAATATCGCTGAAGCGGCTGCCGATCAAAACGCTGAACACGGTGTCGCCAACGAGTTCGCCGTTATCACCCGCATCGAATATAATAGTTGCATACTGAGATGCATCATATTCAAAGCTTGCGGTATAAGTAGCATCTTCCTCTATGGTTTCGGGGAAAGAGGGAGACCAGGAGCCGAACTTATAACCTGCGTTTGCTACCGCTTCGGGAACGTCAATATCGCTCCAAGCAGTGCCCTTGAGCACCGTATAGCTTGCAGTGCCGCTAAGAGAACCGTTGGCGCCAGCTACGAACAAAACGGTTGCGTAAAGCTCGTTATCTATAGCGAAGGTTGCCGTATACGTAGCGCTTTCCGTAATAGTTTCAGGGAAAGAGGGAGACCACGTTACGAACTTGTATCCCACATCCGCTACTACGTTGGGAACTGTGATCTCGCTCCAAGCAGTGCCCTTAAGCACCGTGTAGCTTGCAGTACCTTCTACAGAGCCGTTAGCACCAGACTCAAAGGTAACTACCGCATACTGACTCTCGTCAATAACGAACTCTGCCACGTAGGTTGCATCGCCCTCTACGGTTTTGGGAAGTGCGGGAGACCAGCTTCCGAATTTATAACCCGTATCGGCTACGGTAACGGGAAGCGTTATATCACCAAAATCACTGCCGATAAGAGCAGTTACGGTAGTAACACCGCTTAAACTGCCGTTACTGCCGGCGGTAAAGTTTATTTCTGCATACTGAGTTTCATCATATACGAAGTTTGCGGTGTAAGCGCTGTCACCTTCTACGGTTTCAGGGAAGGAAGGAGACCAGCTATCGAATTTATAGCCTGCGTCAGCAGTAACGGTAGGAACGGCGATCTCGCTCCAAGCAGTGCCCTTGAGCACCTTAAAGCTTGTGGTACCGTTTACCGTACCGTTAGCACCTGCAACAAAATCAACTGTTACGTACTGAGAGTCGTCATAATCAAAGTTTGCGGTATAGGTAACGTCCTCGTGAACGGCGGAGCTGTTTTCGGGCAACGAAGGAGTCCAACCCACGAATTTATAGCCCTCGTTTGCTACGGGAGTAGGCACCGTTACGGTATTCCATAAAGTACCTGCGGGCAAGTTGTATTCGGTTGTACCCGAAAGAGTACCGTTATCACCTGCCACAAAGTTCACGTTGTAGGAAGAAGGAGCATTGGAGCCGAAGCCGTAAACCTCAACCTCACCGAATCTGCCTATAAACGCGCTCATAGGACATACGAACTTAACGTAAACAACGTCCTCGGCACTACCCTCCACGGTAGCAATATATCCGTAATCACCTAAAGCGGTGTAGGCGGAGGTTTCACCGAAATACATATCTTCACCGTCTTCGGTCGCGGTATAGATTGACACTTTATCGGGAAGAACACGGTTATTTGAAAAATACTGCAAACCGCAGTTAAGCACTGCCTTAGTCATTGTTATTGGTTGAGAAAGCTTAACCTTTATAACGATTTGATAATCTTCACGGGATGCCTCAACCCACCGATCGTCGGTATTAGACAGCATAACGCCGTCATTAAGGTAACCGATGCCATAGTCGCTTTCCGCAGCAAAAGAATCAGAGTACGTACCGAAAGGAGCACCCACCGTAAACATATATTTACCGCCCATTTCAGCACTTGCATAGTTCTTCTCTTCGGTAGAAATACCGGAAGCTTCAAACTCCGCAACGAAAGACAAATCCTCCGTAACGGTTTCGGGAAAGGAAGCAGACCAACCGGTGAATATGTATCCGTCTTTACAAGACACGGAAGGAACGCTTATCTCGGAAAAGCTCGTACCCTCATCAACGGTAAACTCGGTAGTACCGGACAAAAATCCGCCGTTGCCTGCCGTAAAGGTTACGGTGTACGTTTCGAGTACGCTCGACTCTTCCTCGCTGCTTGAATCTTCGTCATCGGGTGTTTGAGGATGCTTGGTTTTGTTTATATCCGAAGCACCGGAAAGATGAGAACATATCATCAAATAGTCGGTAGAAGTTACGACGCCGTCATAATCCATATCAGACGCCAATACATCCGCGCCTTCAAGGGCCATACTGCCCGCAACGTGAGAATCCAAAGCCAATGCGTCAATGGAGGATATTGCACCGTCGCTGTTATTATCTCCTTTTACAACGATAGAGGCAACCTCATCGTCTGTTTCGACGGTGTAGCCCGTGCAAACAACGCCGTTTGCAACCGTGTTGCCGTTGGCATCGCAAACGATAAGCTCGCTTTCAGAATTCTCAAAATTGTTTTTGAGGCCAGCAACAGACGTGCCCTCAACAACGTCGTAAACCACACCGTTAGTATGGTCTACGTAGTAAACGGAACTTTCAAGAATATCCGCGGCAGAAACCCCCATTGAAGGGAACGCCGTAAACAGCGAAAGCACCATCACAAACGCCAAAAGCGCGGATAATCTTCTTTTGAAACTCATAAAAACTCTCCTAACGTGGGTATCAAAACCCTAAATATATACATTATTAGTATAAACACAGATTGTGAACAAGTAATTAATGCAAGAAAACATTTAAGAGCAAAAAGCATTTTTGGTTATTTACACAAATCGACCGCCTTTTTTTGAGTAAGGCGGTCGATTTTTGAGTGTGTTTTTTGTAAATTTTCACGAAATGTCAAAATTTTCAGTTTTTAAGAGAATGAATAGGCGCGGGAATCATACCGCATCTGTTAACAAACACGGAAGGATCGCAAGAGCTTATCTTCATAACGGGAGCCGAACCTAAAAGGCCTCCGAAATCCACACTGTCGCCTACCTTTGTTCCGTAAGCGGGAATCACCCTTACCGCGGTGGTCTTAGCATTGATAACACCTATGGCGGCTTCATCGGCTATCATAGCCGAAAGCACAGCCGCAGGTGTATCGCCGGGAACGGCAATCATATCCAAACCCACGGAGCAAACTGCGGTCATTGCCTCTAACTTCTCAATGGACAGAACACCGTCGTTTACAGCTTTTATCATGCCCGCGTCCTCGGAAACCGGGATGAATGCACCGGAAAGACCGCCTACTTTGGAGGATGCCATAACGCCGCCCTTCTTAACCGCATCGTTGAGCATGGCAAGTGCCGCAGTAGTACCGCAACCGCCGCACTGACCTATACCCATGGCTTCCAAAATCTCCGCAACGGAATCCCCTATTGCGGGAGTGGGCGCTAAAGACAGATCCACGATTCCGAAAGGAACACCCAAACGCTTGCTGGCTTCAAGAGCAACGAGTTGACCCATTCTGGTAATTTTAAACGCGGTTCTCTTTATCTCTGCGGAAAGCTGTTCCATATCTGCGTTTACAAGCTTCTCAACCGCCGTTTTAACAACACCGGGACCTGACACCCCCACGTTCAGCACCGTTTCGCCCTCTCCAACGCCGTGAAAAGCGCCCGCCATAAAGGGGTTGTCATCAGGAGCGTTGGCAAACACCACAAGCTTTGCACAGCCTATAGAGCCGCTGTCTTTCGTCAAATAAGCGGTTTCCTTAATTATCTCGCCCATCCTCTTGACCGCATCCATATTTATGCCCGCTTTGGTGGAGCCGATATTAACCGAAGAGCACACCCTAGAGGTTTCTGCCAAGGCTTGGGGAATAGAGTTTATCAAATTAACGTCTGCATTGGACATACCCTTTTGAACGAGTGCGCTGTAACCGCCGATAAAGTTGATACCCAAGGTGTCGGCGGCTCTGTCCATCGCTTTTGCGGCATTCACAAAGCCTTCCACATCAAGGCCTGCACCCGCTATGGCTATAGGAGTAACGGAAACGCGCTTGTTTATAATCGGAATACCGTATTCCTTTTCAATCTCCTCGCCTACCGCAACAAGCTTTTCGGCACGCTTGGTTATCTTGTCGTATATCTTATCGGAAAAGGTTTTGGAGTCGCCGCCGCAATCCAAAAGGGAAATACCCATGGTTATGGTGCGTATATCCAAATGGTCTTTGCTTATCATATTGACCGTTTCGAGAATATCGTTTCTGTTAATCACCTTAGCCACCTCTTATATTCTGTGCATGGCGTTGAAAATATCCTCATGCATAGTCTGTATTTTAAGTCCGTTTTTCTCAGCCAAATCGTCCATTACGTCCACGAACTCCGCAAGCTTTATTTTAAGCTCGCTGATATCGGCTATCATAAACATTACGAAATAATCCCTGAGCACGCTTTGGGATATATCCACTATGTTAGCACCGTATTCTGTGCACACTGTGCTTACTTTTGCAATTATTCCTTTGCTGTCCTTACCCGTTACCGTGATTACTGCGTTCATAATTCATACCTCTTCTTTATATTTTAAGCAATATTTTTTGAATATCTTTATCGGAAAGCTTATGAGCGTTATCTACAATGAGGACGTTAAGCTCTTTTGCCCGTTCTTTAAAATACATAAGTCCCTGTCCCGTTTTATTCAAGCCTGAGGCTATAAGCAGTTTTTTGGCGTATTTATTACCGAAGTGTTCCGCTACTGCGTTAAGCTTATACAACTCGCTGTCGTCAACACCGCCGTTTTTACAAGAGATAAAAACGGGGGTTATGCCCTTCATGGCGAGCACATCCACCTCGTTCACCGCACCTCCGAAGGAGGCGCCGTCCTTGACGGTTACACCGTCCCAATCAACCACGGCACCGCAGACACTGTCCGAAAAAACGCTCTTGCCTTGGTTATCCTTCATTGAAGAAACTATATCAAGGATTTTATACTCAAGAGAGTTACCCGATTTGGAAACAAGCTTTTTTACGGTACTGTTTTTAAACTCGAAGGAAAATGAATCCTTTATCTCCTTCAGCTTCAGCACAAGCCCCGCTTCCTCCAACGACCGCAAGAACTTCAACACGTAACCGCGCTTACGGTTATAATCACCGTAGCGCGCACGACCGTCACCATCGGCAACTACAACACTCAAACCGTTATTGTGAAGCTTAGCAAAGCCTAAAAAATCAGAAAGCAATGCCGTATTTTTATTCCACGCAACGGGCGCGGAACGGCATATCCTCCAAGCAGCCTTTACGTCCTCTCTGTTGACGAGAGAATCCGCCCTTATTCCGTGGTTGATTATACCGCCGTGAAGGGACACGTTTTCGGCAACGGTAAGATTGGGAAAAGGCATTTTCACTTCCGTGGCTCCGTCACCGTCGCAGTCTGCCATTCTTCTGCTGTTAAAATTGTAACGCTGCATTTGCAGATTGTGGGTATCCTTATAACGCTCGTAAACTATACCCATGGCAACCAGCGCCAAATCATCCCCACCCGTTAAGTCGAAACAGCAAGATTCCTCGGTGTTTATAATATCCGTCAGGCACTCCACGATATCGTTGATGGAATTCACTGCCACAGCGCGATGCTCAAAGGTAGCGTTTATCCCCATTCGCAAAGCTAACTGCTCATAAGCATAAAGCCTACGCCTCGCCTTTCTGCCGCCGCCTACGAAAATAACCTTGTTCGGGTGAAGCATAAAGCAGCTTACCATATTCTCTATCGGTGCACACGCAAAAAATTCAACAACTGTCATAAGCCACCTCACCGAAGGATATATTATAACATTTTTTGCCGTTTGTCAACAGTTTTTAGCATTATGTAAACCAAGGGGGCTTGAATTTTATATTGACATTTTACCAATTGCTTGCTATAATACGAATATAGCTTCAGGGCAGGGTGAGATTCCCTACTGGCGGTAAAGTCCGCGAAGGATTTTTTAAGTCCCCGATTCGGTGCAACTCCGAAACCAACGGTTACAGTCCGGATGAAAGAAGTGGCTATATTTATGCGCTTTTGCCCTGTATTGCTTGCAATATAGGGTATTTTTTTGAGGTGTTTTATGAGAACGAACACAAAAAGATTAACTGCCGCCGCAGTTTTCAGCGCTTTGGCTTTTGGTATTTCTCTGTTATGCAACGTTATTCCCGTTTGCTTAGTACCCGGCTTGCCGTTTTTGCATTATGATGCCAAGGACGTACTTATCACCCTTTGCGGTTTTATTTACGGTCCCGTATACGCGTTGGCCGTAAGCCTCGTTGCTTCCGTCTTGGAATTCACCATAAGCTCTACCGGTGTAATCGGTATGATTATGAACTTTCTTTCAAGTGCGGTTTTTGCGTGTACCGCTTCACTGATCTACAAGTATATAAAGAATATAAAAGGCGCAATTTTGGGACTGTTTGCATCGGTAGTGCTTACAACCGCTTTTATGCTTGGCTGGAATTATCTTATAAGTCCGTATTATATGGGCGTAAGCCGTGAGGCGATAAGCGCTATGCTTTTACCCGGATTCCTTCCCTTTAACCTTTTAAAAAGCGGTATCAATATGGGTATTTGCTTACTTGTTTACAAGCCCGTTATTACCACTTTGAGAATGGCGGGATTTGTGGAGCGCAAAGGAGAAAATGCCATACGGCTCAAATCCAGTCTGCCCTCTCTTATAATCGGCATTTTTGCGATTCTTGTATGTATCGCGGTTGCACTTCATTATAACGGAATAATTTAACCCGACAAGAAAGCTCTCGTTCAACCTTGAAATGAACGAGAGCTTTTATTGAAGTTACTATTTATGGAACAATCTGTTGGTTTGATAAGTAGGCTCGCAGGTTAAGTTTATGCCTAACTTTCTGTAGATCTCCTCGTCTACCTGAGAAAGTATTACGGTAGAATGCGCCTCGGCACCTTTCAAAAGATGCAAATGTCGGGAGGCTATCTTGGATACTTCATCATAATTTGCACTTATGGTAAGAGCTATAAGAAGCTCGTCCGTATGCATTCTTGGGTTCTTATTGCCCAAGAAATCCACCTTGAGGCTTTGAATAGGCTCTATTACCTCGGGTTTTATAAGAAGCTGTCTTTTGGGTATATCTGCAGTAGCCTTAACAGCGTTAAGCAACGCGGCGGAAGCTGCACCCAAAAGCTCCGACGTTTTGCCGGTTACTATCTTGCCGTCGTTCAGCTTGATAGCCACTGCAGGCTGACCGCCCGTTTCCGCAGAGCGTTGCAAGGCAATGGGAACGATCTCTCTGTCGTTTACGGTAATACCCGCCTGTCTCATTATAAGCTCTATCTTTTGTATGGAATTGCCGTTATCCCTACCCTTCTTCTTTTCGCAAAGAGCCGCAAAATAGCGTCTTATTATCTCTTGCTTGGCGGCGGCGCAAACCTTATCATCGTCCTCTATGCAATAGCCTGTCATATTCACGCCCATATCGGTGGGTGACTTATAAGGACTTACTCCTTCTATGTCTTCAAAATAGCATTAAGTACGGGAAAAACCTCTACGTCCCTATTATAGTTTACGGCGGTAATACCGTAAGCCTCCAAATGGAAGGGATCGATCATATTAACGTCGTCAAGGTCTGCCGTTGCGGCTTCATAAGCCAAATTAACGGGGTGCTTCAACGGTAGATTCCATATAGGGAAGGTTTCAAACTTAGCATAACCCGACTTTACACCGCGCTTGTACTCGTGATAAAGCTGAGACAGACAGGTTGCCATTTTTCCGCTACCGGGGCCGGGTGCGGTAACCACAACCAAGGGACGGGTTGTTTCAATATAATCGTTCTTACCAAAACCTTCCTCACTTACAACGTGGGAAACGGCTACGGGATAACCCTCGATAGGATAATGCAAATAAACCTTTACACCCAAGACCTCCATACGCTTTTTAAAAGCGTCTGCCGCGGGCTGACGGGCATACTTGGAAATAACGACGCTGCCCACAAACAGATCCATATCTCTGAAGGTGTCGATAAGACGAAGTACGTCCGCATCGTAGCTTATACCTATATCGGAACGAATCTTGCTTTTTTCTATATCGTCGGCGCTAATGACGATAACCACCTCAACGTCCGAGGAAATGTTCCTGAGCATACGGATCTTTGCATCCGGAACGAAGCCGGGAAGAACTCTTGAAGCATGGTAATCATCAAAAAGCTTGCCGCCAAACTCCAAATAAAGCTTGCCGCCAAACTCGTGAATACGCTTGGTAATATGCTCCGACTGTTTTTTTATGTAAAGCTCATTATTGAAACCGATGCTTGACATACCATATCCTCCCAAAAATTCCTATCCTGTTTAGTTTAACACTTATACCCCCTATTTTCAAGGGTTTTTTGTCTTTTTTTGTATTTTTTTGCTTTTTATCTTTTCTTTATCAAGTTGACAAAGAAAAAAAGTTGTATATAATAGTAGTGAAGTAAAAAACGGAGGCTGTTTACGTTGACTCAAAATACAAAAAACACAGTCAGAAATATAATATATATTTTCGTTGGCTGTTTGCTTTACGCTATTGGTGTAGGGTTATTTTTAGACCCCAACGAATTGACACCCGGCGGAATAGCCGGTCTTGCAATCGCTCTTAACCGCCTGCTTGATATTTTATTTGGTATAAACAGTGTGGAGACGGGTACCATTATCGCCGCCGTTAACATTCCCATTATGCTTCTCGGTATGTGGAAGTTGGGATTTAAGTTTTTCTTCAGCACTATCGTTGCCACTATACTTTCATCATGGTTTATCAACATTCTGCAGGCTTACGTACCCGTACTTACCGCCGAGCCTATGCTGGCAAGTATTTTAGGCGGTGCCGCAATGTCCTTGGGCATGGGTATTATATTCAAGGCGGGTGCCACTACCGGCGGCAGCGACGTTATTGTAAGAGTTTTGCGCACGAAATTCAAAAACATCAGAACGGGTGAGATGTTTTGGCTTATTGACGGAACCTCCGTTTTGATCTCCACTTTGGTTTTCGGCAAAATAGAAGTGGCGCTTTACGCGGTTTTCACGCTTACCGTTCAAACGGTGGTTATAAACAAGGTGCTTTACGGTTCTGACAGTGCAACCATGGTTTATATTATAAGCGATAAGGAAAAAGAGATAAGCGAAAGGCTTTCATCCGAGCTGAAAACAGGTTTGACCCTTATGAAAGCACAGGATTCTGTTTCCGAAGAAGGTAAAAACGTAGTTATGTGCGTTATCAAAAAGAAAACCTTATCCAAGCTTAAAGAACTGGTAGCGGAAACGGACCAAAAAGCGTTTATGATAGTAACTAAGGCTACGGAAATCTTCGGCAGAGGATTTAAGGACCATAATTCGGAAGAAATATAGAAAAAGCAATAAACAAAGCTTGTA
>JAFQHW010000064.1 GCA_017397805.1 Clostridia bacterium
CATTAAACGCAAGGCTTGTATAAGGACTTCTTACAAGATTTAATACTTTCATTTGATACCTTTAACCATCGGAATGAGAGCAATCAGCATAATGATACCAAGCAAACCGACAAGTGTGCCCCAAATGATTTGCTGCCATACAAGGCACATACACATACCTACGCCAAGTACCAAAGCGGCAATGACGGCGTAAATAATACGAAACAGATTTTTACCACTCATTTTCGGCAGTTTCTTGTTTTCCATTTTGCACCAGATAAGTGCAGTGACAATGCCAAGCACGATGCCGATAGCACCGAAAACTATGCCTTCATTAAAGGCGTTCCATTCTGGCAGAAGTGCCATACACATGCCGAGTGCGAAAAGCACCCCACTTACTGTTCCTAATATTAATGCAACAAAACTACTCTTTTTCATTTTGAAATCTCCCTTCATTAAACCAACACTTGTGTTTTTATTGCATTTATAGTATAATGGTTTAAAGCAATCAAAACAATCAACAAATAAACAACAAGTGTTGGAATAAAAGAAATAATGACCACCAATTTTACTATAAGTGTTGGAATAATGGAGAATTGTTATGAATATAAAAAACAACAAACGGCGCAGGGACTCACAAGATAAAATTGAAAAGGCGTTTATTGATCTACTGCAAACCCGTGAAATTAAGGACATTACCGTTTCAGATCTTATTAAAATGACGGAATTGAACCGTAGTACTTTCTACGCAAACTACATTGATATATTTGATCTTGCCGATAAAACGAGAGAAAAACTTGAAAATGAGTTCAGCAATCTGTTTGCAAATTACGATTATTTTAATGAGCGTAGTGGTGCGCTTAAGCTGTTTACACATATCAAGGAAAATCAGATTTTCTATAAAACGTATTTCAAACTGTGTTATGACGACAAACACCTTGTTTCGATATATGATACAAGGCGAGCTGAACAAGAACATATTGATAGCAATATCAAGTATCATATTGAATTTTTTAGAAACGGTCTAAATGCCATTATTAAATTGTGGCTTGCAGGTGGCTGTCAAGAGTCACCAGAGGAAATGGCGGAAGTCTTGAAGGCAGAATATCGTGGCAGATAACGATGAAATTATGCAAATCCCTTGAATTTTGAAAGCAGATTGATTGTAATGATGTTGTCAGCGTGGCAACACAATGGCAACGAAAAATCTAATAGTCCATATCTTATGGATAATACAGATAATGTAAATCCCACAAGCGAAAATACCAAAGCAGAATTGTTTAAGTTATGTTTTTCGGGAGCGAGTGGGAATAAGCAAAATTATCAAATAGTAACAATTTTAGCACTTTAACGAGCCAAAAACTCTCTATTCAGAGCGGTTTTCGGCTTTTTCTTTTCCTCCGTGACCGCACTTTGACCGCAGGCTATAAAACGCATTTCAAACAGCACATTGACAATGCTGTGAAAATAGGCTAAAATATAAGTGTTAACTTTTAAGTGAAAGGAGAAGTACGGTATGGAAAACAGAAACTACGAGGTTTTTAGCGGAGATACGCTTGTGGCTGTTTGGCAGGACGGTGTGTTGACCGTTAAGGACGAAGCCTTGCTTCCCCTTTATCTGAAGCGTGTGGCTAACGCTGATGCGTGGCTTGAGACACGGGCCATTGATTCTCACCGTGCTAACTCCCGTCTGCTGAAAAAGGCGTTGCGTCTTGCGGAAAAGGACGATGTTTCTACAGTTATCCACGTGAACGGTGCGACTATTACGGATAACTATTGGGTGCGTCCCGTAGGCTCTGATTTGACCTATGACGACGTTAAATTCACCGACGACTACTTCTCAAACCTTGCACTTAAAGGCTCTTACAACAGCTTTAACCGTGCCGCTAACAGCCGCCGTTCCAAAACGCCGGAGCTTACTAACTTAGGCAGCTTTGAAAAGTGTTGGAAGCTTAAGGACGGCAAGTGGTGGATGTACAAAAAAGCAAGCCACGCCGAGATGTTTTCCGAGCTGTTCATCTACGAGCTGGGAAAGGCTCTTGGATTTAATATGGCGATATATGAGCGTGGCGACGGATGCATAAAGTCCCTTGATTTTACCGACGGTGCTTCGGTTAATTTTGAGCCCGCCTCTGCCTTTATGGGCGACAATGAGGATTACGCCGGTGTGGTTAAGGCGCTTGAGCGTATTTGTCCTGAGGCTATACCCGACTATATCCGTCTTATATTTATGGACACCCTTTGTGCTAACCCCAACAGGCATACGAATAACTTCGGTCTGCTTCGCGACGTTAAAACTGGTAAGCTTTTAGGGCTCGCCCCCAACTATGATAACAATATGGCACTTATCTCCCGTGGGTATCCGTCTACGCCTAAATCCGGCGATTTGCTTATAAGTCTGTTTAATGAGCTTATGGACGAACACCCCGAATACCGCAAATACCTCCCCATCCTATCGGAGGATACGGTACGTAAGGTTTTGGCAAAGCTTAATATGCGTGTAAAAACGCAGGTAGTTGTTGACATCGTTATGGGTAGGTATAAGCTGATCAAAAAGTAACATAGCCACAGATTATAGCACAGGATATTTTTGTGATACAGTTAGGCGTAATGAAGAAGATAGATGATTTAAGATCCGTATAGATTTGAGGTGAAGAATTATGGTCTTTAAGAAAACAAGCTCATGGAAAGCCTGCTATGATGAAGAAAACGACCGCTACACCGCAGAGACAGGCGGCGGTATGGCATATGACCTGTATGAGATTACAAAGGATATTTTTGACCAACTTAACTCCAAAATCCCAAATCGTGAAGCGATGAGTCTGATTTGCCAAGGGAGACATCTATATATGTCTGTCAACGATCGTTGCGGACCACCTTATCATATCATATTTGACCGGAATTACCGCGAGCTTTGTCCGTGGGCGTCGATTGTTGTTGCAGAAGACTCAAAGGAGGTTCACTTCGATGGCGATCCTATTGCGTGACCGCATTTTGACCGCAATCTGTTATACAGCGTGGTATAATGGGTGCAAATGGGATAAAAAGCGGTGTTTTTGGGGCTTGAAATGCACCAAAAACATCAGAAAATGCCCATTTCAGGACTCGCCCCAAACTACGATAACAACATGGCACTTATCTCCCGTGGGTATCCGTCCACACCTAAGTCCGGCGATATACTTATAAGGCTGTAAGGCGAGCTTATGGACGAACATCCCGAATACAATATGGGTAGGTATAAGCTCATCAAAAATAATTAGGTTGACAATATCCTAAAATTTGTGTATAATAACGTTATAACAAGGAGGGATACAGAATGACCCTTAACACAAATCAAATCGTTCCTATATCTGAAGCAAATCAAAATTTTTCCCGTGTTGCCCGATTGGTTGAAGCGGTTGGTGAAGTATATATTTTTAAAAACAACAAACCCAAATATCGTTTGATTGATATTGACAGCGATACAAGTATTGAAATGACAGACGATGAAAAGATAGATTTTGTTGCGGCGAGAATTCTGCGCAAATACCGTCGTGCTTTTGAGGAGTTAGCTAAATGATAAAGTTCAGCAAAGAAAAGGTTCTTTTGTTGCACAAGCTCCTCACAGAAGAAACCGGCGGCGACCCCAACATTAGAGATATCGCATTACTTGACAGCGCACTCGAAAGTGCATTTCAAACCTTTGGCGGTGAAGAGCTGTATCCAACAAAGGAGGAAAAAGGGGCAAGACTCGGATATTCCCTCATCTCTAATCACGCCTTTGTTGACGGCAACAAAAGAATAGGAATGTACGTACTGCTGACCTTTCTTGAGATCAACGGCGTTAGGATACATCCAACCGTTGACGATGTTGCACGCGTTGGTCTCGCTGTTGCTTCGGGGAAAATGCAGTATGAAGATTTGTTGCAATGGATAATAGACAACAAATAAGAATCATTATAGCGTGACCGCAGTTTGACCGCAATCTGTTATACAGCGTGGTATAATGGGTGTAAATGGGATAAAAAGCGGTGTTTTTGGGGCTTGAAATGCACCAAAAAGGAGGCAAAATGAAAGAAATCGGCAACATTTACCAATACGAAGGAAAGACCGTTATAATAGAGTCTTTTTACGGCAAAGAACAGGAAGTAGCCATATGCCGCTATGCAAAGCCTAAATATAGCGACTTTCCTGAGGGGTCTTACAAATACGAAACATACGGTAAAACCTTTGAACTGTCAAAATCGGATTTGCAGTCTGCAAAAAGAATAAATTCTGCTTGCGATAATTGCATTTTTTACAGAAGTTCTATGCACAAAAACGATGTTAATTATTCAAGAGCGTGGTGTGCTTACAGAACTACTTTGGCGAGCGACATGGCTTTTTTTGTTGATTGCACCAAGCATAAAACCGAAAAGGGCATTAAAAAGGCTGCGATATCCGCAAAGAAAGCCAAGGAAGTGTTTAACATTTTCTTCAAAGATTGCCGCCTTATTTGCGAAAGCGGAATAGAATCAAACAATAAGACCATTAGGATTGAATCAGTTTCAAAGTTTGAAAAAGGGTGGTTCATGGCTGAACGATTAGTTCGTCAGGAATATTTTGATTCCCTTTTAGAAAAAGCTAGCGGAAACATTGTAGTTATAGAAAACTTCCCCATGCTGTTGGAAAAACACCAGTCTACAAGCTACCTACCAAATTCGTCCCATCTTAAAGCTTGCGAGATAAGCGCCAAAACGATGGATTATGATACCTATGTATATTTTTGCTCTGAATTTGGATGTAACGCTTTTCTCTTTAAGGAGTTGGGTGTAGGTATTTTCACTTTGCACGAGCTTACTTATCAAATTACAATCTAAGATGCAGGCAGTTGTTGATATTGTTATGGGTAGGCGCAAGCTGATAGCAAAATATACGTAATTTGCGTGACCGCATTTTGACCGCAATATGTTTTACAGCGTGGTATAATGGGTGCAAATAGGATAAAAAGCGGTGTTTTTGGGGCTTGAAATGCACCAAAAGCAACAAGGTTAAGGCTGTAAAAAAGTGCTTCGACCTACGGATTTAAGCTAAAATGCAGACCTTTTTTTGCGCAATACGACTGATGGTTGTCCCGTTGATGGACTCAATTCGCATTTTGGGAATTATTAATATCATCGTATATCTGTTATTTTCATTAGCAAGATGAAAAAATGCAGTCCTTAAACAACAAATATGGGTTTGTTACCCACAATCATAAAACCTTGGGGCCGTCTCAAATGCAAGATTAGTGCATTTGAGACGGCCCCTTATTTGTTCAGGTATTAAAAAGCTCTTTGTGCAGTAATTTTATAACCCTTATTGGTTCTGAGATGCCTCGTCAAAGCTTTTGATAAACCCTGCCTCGTACTTGAGTATCAAGGAAGCATCCAGAGTATCAACCTTGCCATCACAGCTGATGTCGGCAGCTATCATACTCAGCTTGTCAGCCTCTATAAGTCCTGCATCGTATCTGAGAATGTAAGCAGCATCAAGTGTATCCACATTGCCGTCACTGTTGGCATCACCTAAAACGTAGGTAAGATCTACTTCGCTCCTTAGTATCAAGGCAGCGTCCATATTGTTAACTTCGCCATCGCAGTTGATGTCGGCAGCTATCATACTCAGCTTGTCGGCCTCTATAAGACAAGCATCATATCTGAGGATGTATGCAGCATCAAGTGTATCCACATTTCCGTCACCGTTGACGTCACCCAAAATATAGTTCTGCTTATAGGTAGCGGTCACTGTCATATCAGTGGCTATGCTATCAATGGCCGTTCTATCCCAGATTGCATCATAGCCTTCTTTTTCGGGAACAGAGGGGAATGCATCGCTTGCCAAGGACTGACCGTATTCCATTCTGATAGTGCCTATCTCAACTCCGTCCACCATAAATCTTACGGTATATACGTTTCTGGTATATACAGCGTTTATGGTAAGGTCGTTTGCAATATTGCTAAGGTCGCTTGTGTCCCAAATGGGAGTCTGCTGGTCGTAGCCTGTTTTATCGGGAACATCGGGAATATCCGTAAGGGTCTCGCCGTGGTTCACAGTCTTTTCTGCAACTACCTCGCCGTCTGCCATAAAGGTTACCGTGTAGGTGTTTAAGGTATAAACTGCGTTTACGGTAAGGTCGCTTGTTATATTGCTGAAATCGGTAATATCCCAAACGGGTTCCAACTGTGTGTAACCGTCCTTAACAGGTACGTCGGGAATATCAGTAAGGGTCTCGCCGTGGTTCACGGTCTTTTCTGCAACTACCTCACCGTCTGCCATAAAGGTTACGGTGTAGGTAATAAGAGGAACGTAAAACTCACGCATAAGGGTAAGTGTGCCATCGTCATTTACGGTAGCAGTCCAACCTTCACAAACTACATCCTCAGCAAAGAAGTGGTTTGCAACAGGAGTAAGTGTAACGGTTGCCACATAAGTGGTATCAGACTCAAACTCACCTTCAAAGGGTTCGCCGTTTACAGTCCAGCTTATCTCGGCATCTGCGCAGTTAGCAGGAGCCGTAACTGAAGTCTGTGCCGTCTCACCCCTTGCGGGAGCCACCACATCAACATCCACCGTGCCGATAGCCACAGGGGCGATGTAGAAGGGTATATCGATCTTACCACTATAGCCGCTGCCGTCCTTGGCAGTGACGGTGGCTGTTGCGATACCTGATGCAACATTTGCGCTGTAGGACACGTCATAGGCATCGGGGGGCACCTCAGTGCCGCTTAGAATTACGGAAAGCACTGCGGGGGTCTTTTTAGTGCCGTCGTAAACAAATCCTCCCTCGGGTATATCAAGAGTAACGGTAGCATCTGCCATATCGTTGCTTGCGAA
>JAFQHW010000008.1 GCA_017397805.1 Clostridia bacterium
GATACAGACTCCAGTGCGGCAACCACTTACAGTGTATATTCTTTACCTACCACATACTTTATAGATGGAGAGGGGTATTTGATTGCACAAGCGACCGGAGCTATTTCTGCGGATACGCTTCAAAAAGGAATTGATATGATAAAATAAAAAACGCTAAACACGGGGCTGTCTCATAGCATTAACAAATTGTGAACGTTATGTGCACGCTTAACAAAAAATCAAGGACATCACTTGAATGCCCTTGATTTTTTTGTAGCTTTTATATATGGTTTCATCTCAAAATTTCAATTTGAGACAGCCACTTTTTAACATTAGTTGTTAATAATTTATCTTTCAAGCAGAGGCTTTGCCAAAATTTCATCTTTTCTGTCTATCAGGTCGTTTGTTTCCAATGCCGTCTCAAGGGCATCGGCTCCAAGTCTGTCTATAGCCGCACCAAGACGTTCCTTAGCGTAACCGTTTTCCTTATACCAAAGCATTACCTTTTCAATAACGGTAGGAATCTCTTCTGTAGAATATACACTGCCAAGGAGAGTTCCCATGCGCTGTGTTTTACCCCAAGTTCCACCTACGAATATGCGGCAAATCGACTCTGCCTCTTTGGGGACAGCACCAAACGGACACTTGCCGACGCACACACCGCAATTTGTGCACTTATCCATATCAATGATAGCTTTTCCGTCAACAACAGAAACAGCTTTTGTCGGACAGCTTTCTGCAACGGCACACTTCTTACAGCCGCGGCAAAGGTCACTGTCGAAAGAGAAGGCTTTACAACCTTCGATGCCTACGTCGTTGAGGCTTGGCTTCATACAGCTGTTTGGGCAACCTCCAACACCAATCTTGAATTTATGAGGGAGCTTTACGTTGCGCATTCCTATGTAAAATTTGTCGTAGATAATCTTTGCGATTTCTTGCGTATCTATATTGCCGTAAACACAGGTCGTTCCCTTGCAAGCGGTAACGGGACGAACCTTTGCGCCGGTGCCGCCGAAGTACAAGCCGTGTTCCGCCATAAACGCTTCTGCGTCGGGGATTTTATCGAAAGGAATGCCCACGACCTCGGCGGCAAGCCTTGCAGTGAAGATTACCTTGCCGTTACCGAATTTTTCGGCGCACTCAGCTATCGCGTGTAATTCGGTTGGTGTAAAAAGTCCCGCAACCGTCACGATTCTGCCGGAGAAACACTCCGTTCCTCTATTTCTTAAAAAACCTCTTGCTTTTACGCTTGTGATTTGTTCACTTGTCAGCATTGTTGTTAACCTCGTTTTCATTGACTTACGTCCATTTTATGTTATAATATTGTATCACGATACACGCGATTTGTCAATTAGGCACGTTAACTGAGAGGATTTATGAAAGTTTATAAAATCTTAAATCACATTATTGTAATCGTTTTAATCTTGTCAATGTTGCTTTTAACCACGGCATGTCAAGGAAGCTCTGAAAAAGACAGCGATTATACTGACACGTTTATCGACGCACTCGGGCGCGAAGTTAGCTTTCAAAAGAAGCCGGAACGTGTTGCTGCCCTTCTTGGTAGTTTTGCAGACATCTGGACTCTTGCCGGTGGTGAACTTTGTGCGGCGGCAGAGGATGCTTGGGAGGATTTCGGACTGGAGCTTGAGGACTGTACAAACATAGGCGGAGCCCATTCACCAAGCCTTGAACTTTTGATATCTGCTGATCCTGATTTTGTGATAGCAAGTGCTTCCACTGCTTCTAACGTAGAAATGAAGTATTCGCTGGATGCGATGGGGATTACGGTGGCATATTTTGACGTTGACTGCTTTGATGATTACCTGAATATGTTGAATATTTGCACCGATATTACCGAAAGAAAAGATTTATACGAGATAAACGGAGTTGCTGTTAAAGCGCAGATTGATGAAATAAAAGCACAATACTCAGAAGCTGATATTCCGGAGAGTGAGCGAAAAATTCTTTTGTTGCGAGCTGCATCAAGCTTTGTGAAAGCCAAAGGGAGCAACGGAACGGTGCTTGGCGAGATGCTCAACGATATGGGGTGTATCAATATTGCCGACAACGATTCGAGTTTGCTTGAAAATTTGAGCATAGAAGCCATCGTTAGGGAAGAACCGCACCATATTTTTGTGGTGACTATGGGAAGTGATACCGAGGCGGCAAAAAAATCGCTTGAAAATATGATAAAGGAGAATTCGGCCTGGAATACGCTTGGTGCTGTAAAAAACGGAAGATTGCACATAATGGACAAAACGCTGTTCAATCTGAAGCCAAACGATAGATGGGCGGAGTCATATGAGATGCTATATGAAAAGCTTACCAAAAAATAAAATAGCAAACATATACGGCATAGCGATTCTTTTACTGATTCTTTCTGCCGTTCTCGGCGTGCTTCTCGGAGCATCGGGAATAAGTCTTACGGATATGCTTTCGTCGCTCGTAAAGGGGGATATAGAAAGTCCCGAGGTGAAAATACTTCTATATGTAAGATTGCCGAGAATACTTTCGGGACTTATATGCGGCGCGGCGCTTGCGGTGTCGGGGGCGGTCGTTCAAGGTGTTCTGGCAAACAAACTTGCATCTCCAAGCATTATAGGCGTCAACGCGGGTGCAGGTCTTGCCGTTATTCTTTGCTCAGCGTTTGGCATGATTGGAGGCTGGAGTCTTTCTGCATTTGCCTTTATCGGTGCGTTTTTGACTGTAATGCTTGTGAGTATCGCCGCAAAGAAGTGGGGTGCATCGCGAGGAACGGTTATACTTATGGGTGTGGCACTCAATGCGTTGCTCGGAGCGATCTCCGATACCGTCATTACCTTCAACCCCGATGTCAGCGTGATGAGCAACGATTTCAAGATCGGTGATTTTTCATCGGTGACCTACGCTGAGCTTATACCTGCCGCCGTAATCGTTTTGATAACCTTCTTGGTGTTGATAACGCTTTCAAACGAGCTTGATGTGCTGACGTTGGGTGACGAAAACGCCAAAGGTCTTGGGATGAATACGAGTCTTATGCGGGTAGTATTTTTGCTGATGTCGGCACTTTTGGCAGGTGCAGCTGTCAGCGTTTGCGGACTCCTTTCTTTCGTGGGACTTTTAGTGCCGCACGCGGTCAGAAGAATGGCAGTAACCGAATCAAAGCATTTGATACCGCTTTGCGCTCTGTTTGGCGCAGGATTCGTCGCTGTGTGCGATACTCTTGCAAGAGTGGTGTTTGCACCTTACGAATTGCCCGTTGGAATTATTATGGCATTTCTCGGTGCGCCCTTCTTTATCTTTATTCTGATCAGAGGAAAAGGAGGACACCGCAATGCTTGAACTGAAGAATGTATCTGCGGGATACGGAGAATCATCTGTGCTCAAGGGTGTTAGCACAACCTTTGAAAAAGGAAAGCTGACGAGCATTATCGGCAAAAACGGATGCGGAAAAAGTACGCTTCTGAAATCGATCCTCGGTATATTACCCTTATCAAGCGGCAAGGTTGTTGTTGACGGAAACAACTTGCATTCAATGAGCAGAAATGAAATCGCAAAAAAGGTTGCGTATTTGGCACAAGGTAAAAGCACTCCCGATATGACGGTGGAGCAAATGGTTTTACACGGAAGATTTCCGCACCTTTCCTATCCAAGGAGGTATCAGGAAGCTGATCGAGAGATAGCAAGAAAAGCGATGGGCGTTGTAGGCATATATCACCTTGCAGATAAACCTTTATTCACCCTTTCGGGCGGTACACGGCAAAACGCCTATATTGCAATGGCACTGGCTCAGGATACCGACTATATTCTCCTTGACGAGCCAACGACCTATCTTGATATTGCTCATCAGCGTGAATTGATGAACCTTCTTGTAAAGCTTGCCAATAGGGGCAAGGGGATTATAACGGTTATGCACGACCTTCCCTTGGCATTCAATTTTTCGAATACGGTAGCAGTTATTCAAAACGGAACGGTAGTTGCTCACGCTGAGCCGTCGGAAATATGTGGCTCTTCCGTACTTGATGAGGTTTTCGGCGTAAAAATCGAGCGTTTACCTAATGATAAATTCTATTATGATTACTGACGTGATTAAATATCATCGGCTTAATCGTTGCAACGGGAACAGAGTCATCGGCACCGATGTTACGATTGACAATTCTACACATACAGTAATATTATACTTATAAAGCTTGACAAAGCTCTTGAAAACATGATATAATATATTGTTTTATGTACCATTTAGTTTTGTTGTGGATTTATAGTTCCTAACGAGCTACAACGGCATTATTAAACAGAATTGAAAGGAAGAAGCCCAATGATATATGAAACTATACTGGAGGCTGTCGGAAACACTCCGATCATCAAACTGCAACGAATTGCCGATCCGGACGGAGCAGATATATTGGTTAAGTTTGAAGGCTTAAATGTTGGCGGCTCCATTAAAACGCGCACTGCGTTAAATATGATTATCGAAGCGGAAAAAAGCGGTATTCTTCACCCTGATTCCGTAATCGTTGAACCAACAAGCGGAAATCAAGGTATAGGTCTTGCTTTAGTGGGTGCTGTTAAAGGATACTCCGTGAAGATTATTATGCCCGATTCCGTAAGTGAAGAAAGACGTAAGCTTGTTGAACATTACGGAGCAGAAGTGATTTTGGTTCACGATAGCGGTAACATTGGCTTGTGCATAGAAGAGTGCATAAATTTGGCGCTTAAAATGAAAGAAGAAGACGATAGGGTGTTCGTACCCCAACAGTTTGAAAATCCTGCTAATCCCGATATTCAGCGTCATGGCACGGGCAAAGAAATCATCCGTCAGGTTGGAGGTCCGATTCACGGTTTTTGTTCGGGCATAGGCACCGGAGGAACAATAACAGGTATTGGGGAGACCTTAAAAAAACATAATCCCGATATGATCGTTTGGGCTGTTGAACCTGAGAACGCGGCAATCCTTTCCGGCGGTTCAATCGGCACGCACGTTCAGATGGGCATCGGTGATGGCGTTATTCCCAAAATACTTAATCAAGATATATATGACGACCTCTGTATCATTAAGGACGAGGAAGCTATTCAGGTTTCAAAGGATTTGGCATCAAAAGAAGGCATTATGTGCGGAATCAGCAGCGGCACCAATGTTGCGGCTGCACTTAAGTTAGCCAAGAAGCTCGGAAAAGGCAAGACTGTCGTAACCGTGTTGCCTGATACTGCGGAAAGATATTTTTCCACACCTCTGTTTGAGTGATTGGGTGTAAGCCAAGCGGTATCGTCATAAAACGCTCGAATTATCCGAAACGTATTACTTATGATGATTTATGGTGGTAATCATATGGAACGACTAAGACCCTCATTCAAAAAAAGACGAATGATTTTAAGAATAATAGTAGCAATATTTACTTTGTTGATGGTATTGTTTTTCGAATTCTTTACTAAGGATAGATTAGGGGTATCAATATTTATTACCTTTTTGATTCTGTTTTGCATTTTGCTGTGTTTTTGGTGGCGTTGTCCTCGTTGTAATACGTTTTTTTGGAAACTCCCGTGGTTTTCAAAATATTGTCCGCATTGCGGCAAGGAATTCGACTGATCCATATATCGTTTTTGCTAAAAATTGAATTAAAAATCCTCGTTTTTTGCGAGGATTTTTATATGTGGAGTATTTTCCGATTTAATAGCCAAATATATGCTTTTTAAAAATTTTCGTAAGTGATCTCATAAATATATTGAAATTTTCGTATAAATACTGTATAATGCTTTTGTAGCGGTCTGTTTGCCGCAAATAATATTAATTTTGTGTCAGGAGGAAATTTTTATGGATCTATTAAGAAAATGCACAGCAGAATTCATCGGCACCTTTGTGTTAGTATTCTTCGCCTGCGGAACTGCCGCTGTTGTCGGTTGCTCCGCTGAATTCGGAACCGGCTACTTGCTGACGGCACTTGCCTTTGGTCTTGTTATCGTTGCAATGGCGTATTCCATCGGTAATATATCCGGCTGTCACATCAATCCTGCCGTATCCATTGCGATGCTTGTCAGCGGCAAGCTTTCGATTAAGGACTTTATCGGATACTTAATTGCTCAATTTGCAGGGGCTACCGTCGGAGCCGCCGCGCTTATGGCTTTTGTTGGGAAGGACAGCGGTTTGGGCGCAAATGCCCTTTATGACAAAGATATTGCTTTGTCCTTGCTCATTGAGGTCATTCTTACCTTCGTCTTCGTTATTGCAATTCTCGGTGTAACTTCCAAAAAAGAGAACGGCGCAGTTGCCGGTATAGTAATCGGTTTGACTTTGACTTTGGTTCATATCCTCGGCATTTCCTTTACGGGAACATCCGTTAACCCCGCCCGTAGCTTTGGCCCCGCTCTCCTCGTTGGCGGCGACGCTTTGGCGAACGTTTGGGTTTTCTTGGTTGCTCCTTTAGCAGGAGGTGTTCTTGCGGCACTTGTTTATAAGTTTTTAGCCGGAAAGAAAGCAGAATAAGTTTTTATAAAAGACCTTTTAGGAGGTCTTTTTCTATGGCACGATTATGGTTGAATTAAATAATATTGACAAATTTTTCGATGTATTATATAATCCTAATTGTAAAGCATAAGCTTAAGTAAACTAATTTGGAGGTAGATATTATGACAAACGGACAAATCGTTGGTATTGTTATCGGTGTTTTGGCGGTTATTCTGGTTTTCAGTTGGATCAAGATCGTTCCACAAGCAACCGAGTACGTTATTGAGCGTTTAGGAAAATATAAAGGTACGTGGACTGCAGGTATTCATATGCTCGTTCCTTTTATTGACCGCATTCCCAATAAAGTAACCTTAAAGGAACAGGTGCTTGATTCACCCCCTCAGCCCGTAATTACCAAGGATAACGTAACTATGCAAATAGATACTGTCGTATATTTCAAGGTTTTTGATGCCAAGTTGTTTACCTACGGCGCAGTAAGACCCATTAGCGCTTTGAGTAATCTTACGGCAACCACTTTGCGTAATATAGTCGGTGAACTGGAGCTGGACGACACTCTTACTTCAAGAGACACGATAAACAGCCGTATGACGGAAATTCTTGACAGTGCCACAGACCAATGGGGAATTAAGGTTAATCGCGTAGAGCTCAAAAATATCATCCCTCCTGCGGAAATTCAGAACGCGATGGAAAAGCAGATGAAGGCTGAGCGCGACAGACGTGAAACCTTGCTTGAAGCAGAGGGACATAGGGCGGCCGTTATAATGAGAGCCGAGGGCGATAAGCAGGCGATGATCTTGGCGGCTGAAGGTGAAAGAGATGCAAGAATTGCTCGTGCCGAAGGCGAAGCAAAGGCAATATATCTTGCTAAAAAGGCGGAGGCGGACGGTCTTGCCGCTTTGAAAAATGCGGGAGCTGACGGTGCCGTACTTGAGCTTAAAAAGTACGAAGCCTTGGTGGCTGTATCCAAAGGCAATGCTTCTAAGATTATAATCCCTACCGATGCGGTTGAAATGACGAAGGCAAACGTTTTGTTTTCCGAGACCACAGGTATAGGTGATGTTACGAAGGAAACTCCAAAACCTAAAAAGGTTCAAAAACCGGACGTTTGTTGCGACTGATATTGAAAGCGTTTGTTCCTTCCGGGAGCAGACGCTTTTTATATTAAAAATTTAAAATTAATTCTGCTAAAATGTTGATTTATGCGAAAATATGGTGTATAATGATAAAAAATCAAATAGACTTCTGTGTGACGATTGCAGGAAAGGGATTTTGCCCACCGAAGGAGTAACGCTCTCAGGTTTCCTGTTTACGGGATGAGGACTGCAATTTGACAGAACTTTGGAGAAGCTCATTAAATTGAGTGCCGAAGGTGCAAAGCGCAAAGCGCTAATCTCTCAGGCAAAAGGACAAAGTGCAAGGATCTTTCCTAAAACGGTTTTCTTTTCGCTTGGGACTGTGCGTGTTGTAGCATAGTCTGTTTTTGTTTTAGGAGGATAAAGTATGAGTTTTTTGGATTGGCTTACTAACGTTAACAAAGCCGTTTATGACTTTGTGTGGGGATACGTAGGAATCGCTTTGCTGATAGGCGTCGGCGTAATTATGACCTTATCAACTAAAGTTTTTCAAATAAGCAGATTTGGTCATTGGGTGAAAAACACCATCGGTAGCTTGTTCAAAAAGAATGTTATTTCTCATACCAAGGAAAAGGGTACCGTTTCTCCTTTCCAAGCTTTATGTACAGCTTTGGCCGCAACTGTAGGAACGGGTAATATTGCAGGTGTAGCTACTGCAATTTGTATCGGTGGTGCGGGTGCGGTTTTTTGGATGTGGGTTGCCGCGTTTTTCGGTATGATGACAAACTTTTCCGAAAACGTTTTGGGTATATATTTCCGTCGCCGTAACGCTGACGGTGAATGGAGCGGCGGTGCAATGTATTACCTTGTTGACGGTTTGGGTAAGAAAAAAGGCTTCAAGACGATAGCTTCCGTGCTTGCAATACTTTTTTCCGTATTTACCTTGTTGGCTTCTTTAGGTATCGGTTCTATGGGGCAGGTGAACAAGATCGTTGCAAACGTAGCAAACGCATTTGACGTGGGTGTTCTTTCAAGCGTTACGGTGTTTGGTGACATCAGTCTTTATAACGTGGTTATAGGTGCCGTTATTTTGGCACTTGCGGCATTAATAATATTAGGCGGCTTAAAGCGAATTGCTTACTTTGCAGAAAAAATCGTTCCTACAATGGTGGTGCTTTTTGTGTTAGGGTCGCTTGTGGTAATAGGCATAAATTATTTTAATATTCTCCCCGCTTTTAAAGCTATTTTCGTTAACGCCTTTACACCTATAGCTGCTGTTGGCGGCGGTATCGGTACCGTTGTAAGCAAAGTAATAACGCAAGGCTTCAAGCGCGGTGTGTTCTCAAACGAAGCGGGCCTCGGTTCTTCCGTTATGGTTCATTCAAACTCCAGTGTTAAAGAGCCTGTAAAGCAGGGTATGTGGGGTATATTTGAGGTTTTTGCGGATACGATCGTAGTTTGTACTATGACGGCTTTGGTCTTGCTTACTTCCGGAGCTTATAATATTGAAACGGGAGTTATACTTGAAGGCTATACCGATGCTACCTTGGTTGCAGGCGCGTTTAACCAAGTTTTCTCTTGGGGCGGTATCGGTGAGAAATTTATAGCCGTTGCGATGTTTTTGTTTGCCTTTACGACGATTCTCGGTTGGTCCCATTACGGTACCAAAGCGTGGGAGTTTTTGTTTGGAGCAAAGACTTCTCCTATTTTCAAAATAATACATATTATGTCCATTATGCTGGGCGCGATTATGACTTCGTCCTTGGCTTGGGATATTTCCGACACATTCAACGGCATGATGATGTTCCCCAACCTGATAGCCGTTGTGGCGCTTTGTCCGTTGGTCGTTAGGATTACCAAGAATTATATAGACAGAAATATTAAAAACAAAGACGTTAAGCCTATTCTTTCTTATGACGAAACGATACAGAAGGAAATGGAAGAAGGCTTGAATTCTGAAGAATAAAATTGTAAAGCATCATAAAACGAGATGAAAATGATTATAATATGAAATGCTTATTAATATGCGCAGAGGCTTTTAATCTTCAATTGCTTTTTGGAGGTATTTAATATGAAGATTTCACTTAATCCTGATGTCGAAATCGTAAAAGCAGTAAAAGAGGGGTTGAAAAGAACCGGTGGTTACTGCCCGTGCGTGAGAGAAAAAAGCGAGGATACCAAGTGTATGTGTAAGCAGTTTAAGGAACAGCTTGCCGACCCTGATTTTGAGGGTTTTTGCCATTGTATGCTATATTATAAATCCAAATAACGGAGAGGGTAGCAATGAGAGAGATAGTTTTAACCAAAGTTAATTTTGAAGACGAAGTAATAAAGTCCGATAAGCCTGTGCTCATTGATTTTTGGGCATCCTGGTGCGGCCCTTGCAGGATGATTGCTCCTATTATTGAGGAGATAGCCGAGGAAAATGACAGCATTAAGGTATGCAAGGTCAATGTTGACGAAGAGGGCGAGCTTGCCGATGCATTCAAGGTTTCAAGCATCCCCATGCTTGCCGTCGTTAAAAACGGAAAGGTGACCAATACAGCCGTGGGATATATGTCCAAGGAAAAGGTTTTAGAGCTTCTGTAGTTTTAAAGAAAGGGCACTTACCCAAGAATGGAAACCGAAAAACTTAACGGAGATTTTTTTGGCAAAGAAAAAATAAGCAAGTTGCTGTTTAAGTTAGCTCCGCCGGTGATGCTGGCTCAGCTTATTCAAGCTCTGTACAATATAGTAGATAGTTACTTTGTCGGTAGAAACAGTGAATCAGGTCTTACCGCTTTATCGATAGTTTATCCCTTGCAGTTGCTGATGATTGCGATAGCCACGGGTACGGGTGTCGGTATAAACACCGTTATGTCTGCTCGTAACGGCGTCAAGAATTATAAAGAAGCGCGTCGATTTGCGGGTATGGGTACCCCTCTTGCCATAGGTTTATGGTTTATATTTGCCGTAATTTGTTTTTTCTTAATGCCGACTTATGCAAAGATGTCCACCGATTCCGAAGAGGTAATAGCAGACGTTATAAGCTACGGCCGTATCGTTTGCTTGTTCAGCTTGGGTTTGTTTTTGGAAAGCGGTTGGACTAAAATTTGTCAGGCAGAAGGGGATATGAAAACTCCTATGCTTGCACAAATAATTGGCGCAGTAGTTAACATAATTCTTGACCCCGTATTAATTTTTAAATTTGAGTTGGGAATTAGCGGTGCGGCGATTGCCACGGTAATAGGTCAATCGGTTGCCGCTCTTGTAGTTGCCAAAAAAGGCATTTATAAATCTCCTAAACTTTTTGAGTACCGCAAATACATACCGCCTATTTTTAAATTGGGGTTGCCCAATATGCTCATGCAATCGGCGTATACCTTTTATATTTTTGGACTTAATATAATTCTGTCCGGGTTTTGCGATCAAGCAGTTACAGCCTTGGGGCTATACTATAAGTGGCAGACGTTTTTTATCATTCCGCTTTCCGCCATGCAGACTTGCATAGTGCCCATTATAAGCTTTAACTATGCCACAAAAAGCTTAAAGCGTTGCAAAAAGATTCTCTCATCTTCTATTATTTTTGGCGTAGGATTGACCCTTATAGCTACTTTTTGCTTCTGCATAATCCCCGAACCTATGCTTCGTGTGTTTTCGTCGGATGAATTGGTTATAGAGATAGGGAAGGTGGGCTTCCGTTATGTGGGAGTAGCTTTTATTCCTATGGTGGTTTCGCTGATTTTCCCCGTTTTCTTCCAAGCGGTAGGGAAAATAGGCACAAGCTCTTTTTTAACGGTTATACGAACTGTGTTTTTGTTCGTACCGTTAGGCTATATATTTTCCCGTTTCGGTCTTAATCTGTTCTGGATGACGTATCCGCTCACGGAGATAATGACAAGCCTTGCGGGGTATATTTATTACCGTAGCTTTTTGAATAAATATCAAAGCAAAACAATAAACAGCAGCCGATAATCATGGCTGCTGTTTTTAAGTTATTCGGTTTGTTGTGGGGCGGAATCGTCTTCGTCACATCCCCTGATAATTTTTACTAATGTTATTATTTCAGAGCTGAAAGCTAATACTACCAAGAGCATAAAAGTCAACAGTCCGTACCATTTACTGAAAAAGCTGTAAATAAAACTAATGATCCTTGCTTTATAAACGAACTTGCCAACTAATTGAGTTTCATCAATCTCCGGGTCATCCAAATAGCAGTTATTAATTCCCCTGGTGGTAAAATAATACGTTCCGTTTACAAGTTTTGGCTCTGAAACTATCTTGTGGGTTATAATTTTGCCCTTGAACGAATCTTCGCGCCCTAAGTATGAGATTGTGTCGCCTTTGCTTAAATTCTTAGGCTCGGTGGATTTTACTAATATGACGTCGCCAACGTTTAATTCGGGCTCCATGCTTGCGGAAGAAATCCGCAAAAAGCTGTAACCAAACAAGCTTGGTGTTTTTCCTGTAATGCGAGATGTCATCGTATAAATCAATACGAAAATGAAAGCAATTATTAATAAGGAGCCCAATACATATTTTACCTTCTTTGCCATTACGTACAGACCCCCGAAAATGCGTGTTGTTTAACCGTAAACTACGTTGAAGCTGTCAATGGTTACGGAACCTGCGGCAGTAAACTCAAGATACCAAATAATCTCTCTTGTGGCAGAAACCGTACTCGCTCCGTCGCCTTCGCCGACAACGGTAGCCGCGGGCACTTCAAACGTGTTGACTACAGGAATCCACCCTTGTGCAATTGCATCGGAAGTAACCTCAAAAAACTCCTTGGTAGGGGAGGTGACACCGATTTTAACGGAAGCACCGTCGGTTACCGAAATGCTCTTCAGTAATAACGATACGTTTGTGGCAACTGCATCGGAATTTGTCAATACGGTTTTAAAATACACAATTTGTCCTGCAACTGCATTTGTTTCGGTGTGGCCGGTAATAGCTTCACTTGAATATGAAATCTCTTCTGTATCTGCATCCATAGTACCTAAATAAGTACCGGCATTAACGCTGTTTCCGTTAATTTGTGTACTGAAATTTAAGGTTAGATCGTTGCCTGATAAATCGGGACGGGTTGCCCATGAAAAGGTATTAATAGTTAAAGAGATAACCAAAACCAAAACAAGAACGAATTGCAAAAGTATAAAGCTAATCTTGTTCATGGCGGTTACCTCCTTTCATAGAAATTTAATTTAAATTATTGCCCCCAAGAACCGGTAGTAGCAGAATTGATTGTGTACGTTTTATTACTGCTTCTGTTATTAAGGGACCAAGAACCGGCACTGTCATCGCCGCTTACCGTCATAGAAAGCTCTTTTGCGGCTAAGGGAACTCTTACCGTCCAAGCCGAAACAGTGCTGTCATATGTGGCGCTGTAAGTATTATTTGTAGCCGTGTTTGTGATAGTAAATACCGTGTCAGTGCTATAGGTGTTTGTACTGTCAACGATCATAAGCGTTTGCTTGACACTGTCAGACCACGAGGACCACAAAGTTATGTTAAAATCAACATCGGCACCTACCGGTATGTTTCCGCACCTGCTATCCAGTGCTTCCAACCAAATCGAGCACGTAATTACCGTTGTTTCACCTTTTTTGCAGAAAAACAAACTGTTAACGTAGGTTTGGCTGTTTGCAATATCACTGTAGTCGGTACAAGCGTTGCTGCTTATGTTTGGTGTGCCGTCAGAGTTTACGCTACTTACTGCAGAAGTGTTGTCGGCACTGTAATCAAAGCTTACAGTTTGGCTTTTGTGTGTATCTGCGGCGTTGTCGTCACTAAAATGCACGCGAAACGCACCGATGTCCTCGGTAGAACCGTTAACGGAAATAATGGGAGCAGTTGTACTGAACCAAAAATTACAATCGGCATCGTCAGACTGAACTGCAAACTGAAAAGTTAATACAGAGGAATGCACCGTTTCAACGGGTAACTTTCTCCATTTTTGCCCGTCTTGCCCTGCAACACCTTCATATAGCGAATAGAAATTTTTACCGTCTGCGCTGGAAACGGGCGTAAACTTAGTATTACTACCTGCCTCAAAATATTTGGTCAGGTCAATGGGCGTGCTTACGGTTACACCGTCTGTAGTGGTTTCGCCTAAACCTTCTCCTACCTTCACAACGGACATAAGTTGTGGAGCCGTACTGATATTCGAACCTGAAAGGGTTAGGGAAGTACCGCCCTCAAACCAAGCAAAGGTAGCCGAAATGGTGAAAAGCAATAGCTCAACAAGAGCAACCACGGACAAAACAATGCGAAGCTTGCCTTTGCCTATTAAATTGTTTTGCTTCGACATTGTCTTTCACCTCCGTTGGTGATGTGATGGGAATCAATAGTTATGCAGACAAAAGCTAAGCCAAATTAAGCGTTGTCCAAGCGCCAATAGGCGGATTTACAGTACTATTACCGCGATTTAGGAACGCATTGTATGAATTCCTGTTCGCTGTATCCCATGAGTGTAATCCATCATAAACACCATTTACATATCGTTTGAACATGAATTTTAATGTGGAATCTTTTCTAATCCTAACAACATAAGTATCTCTTGAAAGTGTATTTGTAATACTTTCGGAATAAGTCATCAAATAATTGGTATTTTTATAATTACCGTTTCCGTCTGTTAGGTAGTACGAAGTTGTAATGTCGGCGTTGTTAGCTCTAATCCATCCCAATCCCGTATAGTCAATAAAATAAATATCCATTGTTTGCATTCCGTCTTCCCAGATGCCACCGCTTAAGCCTTCACCAAGGGCATGATACTCAGCATCGACACCTAAAGCACCGGCATCCCATTGCATCACTGTGTTATTTGAAGATGACTTCCTTACAAATTCTACGGACTCTGTAGTTTCAGGCAAATTAACGATCCACTTATGGTCGCTATCATATGTATCGGATTTTGTCATTTTGTAGTCAAAATTCGCATCCGGGTCATGTGCATACATTTCATAACCATCATCAGCGATCCAACTACCATACGTATCATCTATGAAATATATCGTTCTCATATTGCCTTTAAAGCCTGTTGAAAACTCAATGTTAATACCCAAGTCGTTTTTAGCATAAATTGTGTCCTTGCAATCCGCATCAGCGCCCTCAAGCCAAATTGTCAATGTTGCGTGTGCGACTTCGTTTGCGGAAAGGCTAAGCAAGTGATTATCTTCATCCTCGCTGACGAAATAATAATTACTTATAGCGTTTGCTGTTTGAGTATTTGTTGATTCGATTAACCCTTCATTGCTTACAGATGCAACGACGTTGTTCGTTACACTTTGACCAGTTTGAGAAGAATCAAAAACTATCGGAGTGCTACCATCGTTGAAATCCAAAGAAACCCTCAATGCTGTAACAGCCGTTCCCGTAATTCTAGATTCCGAAGAAAACCAAACTTTTGTTTCTACATCGGAAGATAATGTAAAATCTACAGAAATATATTTATTATTTTTATCATTAGCAGTAGATTTTCGAAACAAAAAATCACCGGTATTAGCATCGTTATAATGCTCACCATTTCCCGTTAGGGTGCCGTTAGCGTAATTTTGTTCGGTAAACTCAGAAACAGGAAAAAAAACATTTCTACCGTCAACGCTGGTACATTCCGAAAGCATGGAACTAACGTTGTTTACGGAAATAGGGGAGGTAAGGAATTTAACACCGTCATATCCCATCCGAAGGCCTTCGTCGGCGTGAATCTTTAATATATTTTCTGATGAAATATCAGTTGTTTTTTTGTTAAATAGCCACGAAAAGCTCTCATTATGAACGGTGGAAATTAACATAAGGAAGGCAACAAACAACCAAAAAGCACTTAAAGCAATATTCTTTTTGGCGACAGAAACATTGCCTGCTTTTTTCACGTTCATTCCTCCCTTCGTTGGTGTTTTATAGAATTAAGCGTTTGTAGGTATAGCCACAAAGTTTAAAAGCAACTTATATTCACCGTTGGAAAGAGCCCTTCTGGCTTCGTTGTCACAACCGTCAAACCATATATTGATATGGGCGTTGCATGTGAAATATCCGTTACCGTCAGGCGTATCAGCGGTTCCCAACTTCGTAGTAGCATCAGCAGGCGCCTTGTTGACATCTGCAGAGAATGCACCTGCAGACGATAAAGTGGTTTTTGCGTAAGAAACGGGGTTGTATGCAGAGTCGTAACAATAATGTGTTCTTGATGTGGTGCCAATAGTATCCGCGCCAACCCTTAAAGCGTAACTCTGCAAATTATTAGAAACGGTTAAAAAAACGTCAGGGCGTGGAATCCATATAAATTTCACATTATTAGATTCGTCAATAGCGGACATTCTAAGTGCACCAACTATAGCATCCTTGGAAAAGTTGCCATACGAACTTGGGTTGTGTGTATCTTCACCCAATAAAACTTCCGGTGAAATAGCTCCGTCTGCTTTTACGATCTCACAATTGGTAACAACTTTCGTTCCTGCAGCAATGTAAATATCGGCTGCTACCGAGGAACGGAAAGTGAGCGGTAAAGAAATATAATCAACGTTTTCAACAGCGTTTGACCAAGTTTTACTGCCGTCAACTTTTAATTCACCTATTTCTCCTGTAAAAGCGGGAATAAGTAAAGTTTTACCGTCGCCGCTTGTTAAATCTCTCATATCCAAATTTTCAAACATAGAATCGTTCAAAATGTCAATAGAGGAGTGGAATGTGTTGCCGCCGTCGATGGAAACTGCTAAAAAATCAGCAGTTTGCATGGTCATACTGATGCCGCTGGCGGTAGCTTCTTTTTGGTCGGCAAACCAAGACCAAGCCGTACCGATCAAAAGTGAAATAATGGTAAAAATGAGCACAACAAGTCTAAGAACAGCTTTAAACTGCTTCGTCTTGAATTTTTTGTTTAAAGACTTGGTGTTGTTCATTGTAATCTCACTTTTTCAAATAGTATAGAACCAGTTTGCCGGTGTCAGAATTGCGTTTAGAAAGGGAAGCGTCAATAAAAATGGGGTTCTCAAATCCAAACTCGCCCTTCAGCTTATTATAAAGTCTTTCCTTTAATTCAGCTGAAACACCTTGACATTCAACCAATACGAATGCCTTGTGAGCGGACATAAGCTTGCGCTTAGAGTCGTCTAATTCAGCCTCAACAGAATCAAGCAAAGACGCAAACGATTTTTTGATCTTGTTAGGGGAGTGGGAAGAAGAAATCAAGCAACATCCTTCGGATTCAACCGCTGCAAAACCACTGCATCCCGGTAAAAAGCCACCAAACATTTTTTCCACAAACTTTGAATTAGACTTATCTAATTTTAGCTGTGCCTTGGATGACTTCAGCTTCTCGTCATATTTGCTCTTGGCATCGTTTTCAGCCTGCTTAACGGCTTTAGACAGCTCCTGCTTAGCGCGTTTATTGGCAGCATCAAGCTTCTTTTCAAACTCTTTGTTTGCCTTGCTAATAGCAGAAGCACTTGCGTTCTTTTCAGCTTCAATAAGCTTCGCCGTCTCTCGCTCGGAAGCCTCTTTTTGTTGTCTTAAACGCAAATCAGATACCTTTTGGAGTGCATCCAATTCGGTAACGTGCCTACTGTTGATTTCTGTGATCTTGTTTTCGTAATCTGACTTAACGTTATTAAGCTCGGCATCTTTCTCGGCTTTGATAGCTTCATATTGACGAGTAAAATCGTCACTCAAAGCTTGCTTTTCATCTGTGTGAGCCTTAATTAAAGCATTTTTCTCGTTAGAATGCTGCAATATGGTTGCCGCAAGAGAAGCTTCTGCTTCTGTAAGCTTCTGTCTAACCTCATTAAGAGTTTTATTCTTGCTTTCGATTTCGGAATCGCGTTCTGCAAGAGTGTTCTTGAGGATTCCAAGCTCTTCTGCGTTCTTATAAACCGTATCACGCAACTTCTCAACTTCCGCAGTCAAGCTTGCAATGCTGTTATTTGCATCAGCCAACTTGGCGGATAGGGCAGTGTTCTCAGCCTTAAGAGTTGAAATTTCAGTCTTAAGATCGGCAACAGTATGTTGCAACTGCGAAATAGTATCCAAATGCTTGGAAATCTCAGCATCTTTAGCGGAGATAGCGCTCTGAAGTGCCTTGATCTGATTAGCTTGCTCGTCTATGGTAACCTTTTGTTCCTTTGCGATAGCCGCAAGCTCTTCCAGCTTTTCTACAAGGGTCTTCTTTTCCTTCTCTAACTCGAAAATCTCATCCTTCAGCTTCTGGATGGTCGTTTCGTGGAGGTTAATAAGACCCTTCATCTCCGTCATCTTGGTTTCATACTGACGAAGGGTGAATTTAGCGTGATTAAGCTGAGAGTTAAGCTCCGTAATCTGCTTCTCGCGTGAACGGATCTCCTCTAAGCGGATCTGTGTTTCTTCTTCGCGAACCTTGGCGATTTTGGCTTCGGTTTCAAGAATAATCTGTTCTTCGGGACGAAGTGATTCCTTCTCAAGTCTCGCGTTTTCCTCAAGATACTTTTCGTGAAGCATCTTTTCAAGGGCAGAGTTGGTAGCTATACTCAGAACAAAGTGTTCGTAAGACATTACGTTATACAACGCGCTTTGAACACCTTCGGTCATTGCGCCGGAATACTCCTCGCCCACAATGTCGAAGCCCGTCTTCGTATAAGACTCAATAAACAGCCAAAGGTCAAGAGCCTTCTTGAAGTTGGGGTTCTTCGTCATCAAGTTAGTACGCTGAATAGGGGGGCGCACTAACTCTGCGCTGGCAAGATCACGTATAAGCGGCGATGCGGAAAAGTCACCCATTACACGGCGCAATCTTAAAATACGCTGATAATCCGACAGTGTTGAAACGTCGGCGTTAATATCAAAATCGCTGGATTCATGGGACTCGTTAGCGTAGCTCAATTCAAAATCAAGCTTCTGCTCGTTGAGCGTGATACTTCTGCTTATCTGTACCTTGTGATAAGAATCGTTGGGCGCTTCCTTCATCGCCTTGTAACGTTCGTCGACAAAGCGAGAAACGTTAAGCAAAAGAGTACGCAGAAAGCGATTCTCGTAAATAGCAAAGCTTTCTTCACGCTGAATATCCAAAATGCGCTCAGGGGTAACGTTGTCACCCTCAACGCGGGCTATCAAGTTTGTGTGCTGTGCCAAATGACGAACGGATTCATTAGTTATCTTGCGCGCCTTTTCGATGGGAACAATGTCCTCGTTTTGGATAATGAATCGGCGCTGTTCACGGATGGCTTTATCGATGTAGGGAATAGCATCTTCAATCGCTTCAACCCAGTCCATGTCGATAACACGGCGATAGTTTTTACCGGAAAGCACGTCCTTACCGTCGTTGGCATCAGCCAAATGCCCGGAGATATAATTATGCGTAAAGTCCCCACGGAGAGTTTCTTGCATAAGCAAATATGCCCGATAATATTTATTAAAATCAGCCATGGGGACACCTCGTTTCTAAAAAATAATCAAATTAAACAAGTTTCTGCAGTCTTCTAAGATATTCTTTACACTCAAGCATGTTTTCTTCACCGAACAAGAAATCAAGATAGTCGCAAAGACCGTCGATCTCGTCACGAATGAAGGAAAGGTTCAAGCTCTCGAACTTACGAAGTACTTTTCTTGCCAATACGTAGTCAAGACCTTCAAGCTCGGTACCGCCGCAACCAACGAAAGCGGGAACGTATTCACGAAGCTGCTTAACGATACGGTTACCAAACGCCAATCTGAAGTGCTCGATAACGTAGTTGTCAAGCAGTTCGATCTTGTGCAAGTTTTCGTCGGAAACCTTGTGATGCTCTTTGCAGTAGTTGAGCATTTCTTCAAGGTGCTTGTAGGAAAGATTAAGAGGCTTGGTGTGGGGCGCATCGAAAGGAACACCCTTGGTATTAATGTCGATAGGCATTGCACGGTCATAAACCTTATCGGTGATAGCAAAGGTAGAGTCGTCGTTGTTTGCAGTACCGATATACCACATATTTTCGGGCAGATGCAATTTACCCATATCCAAGTGCTTGGGGTCGCTTTCCCAAACGTTGGGAACCAAGTCAACTATCCACTCATCGCGGGAAGGCATTTCCAGAATGGAAAGCATTTCTGCAAAGTAATACTCAACACGCGCGATATTCATTTCGTCCAAAATGGTGAGATAGATGTTTTCGTTATATGTAGCCTCGTACATAGCGCGAAGCAACTCGGTTTCGTTATATCTCTTGGTAAATTCGTTGAAGTAGCCGAACAACTCGGAACGGTCTCTCCAAGAAGGCTGAATGGAAGTGATAATAGCGTCGTTCTGCAAGAACTTACCGAATGCGTAGGGAAGGGAGGTCTTACCTGTACCGGAAATACCCTGCAAGATGATAAGTCTTGTGGAAGCAAAGGATGCAAGGAACAGACGAATAATCTTTATATCGTAGTAAAGACCGAGCTCAGCACACGCGAAGTTGCGGAAGCGTTCGCAGATCTGAGGCAAAGTGATCTCGTTGTCGTAAACGGGGGGCTGATAATCTGCCCACTCGTTGTCGATCTTGGTAAGCTTGAAGAAACGGCTTTCACCCTCTTCGATGGGGGTATCCTGACCGTTAAGGGTTGCCATTTCATCGCCGGTAAGCTCAGCTATCTCGTTGGGGTTAAGACCTATTTGAGAAACCTTCATTGAAAGTATCTTGTCTTTCTCCAAGTTAAGGCGCATAACCTCGCGGTTGAGCGCGGTAACCTCGTCGATAAGATCGTTGGTGTTCTTAGCCTTTCTCTTGTAGCGAGCAAACTTTTTTAAGGACACAACGATTATATAAACAAGCAAACCGAGAACGGCAAGTATTATAAGCATTGCGATAATCGCATATACCCACGCAAGTCCGCCCAACTCCGACGTGTGGGAGTCGATAATGTCAGCATAAGCAGAGAAGTTAAACATTTGTCCTATGCCAACGAATATATTGGAAAACGCCGTCCAGACTCCTCCAAGGAACTGACCGAAAAACTCGTAGAAAAAGTTTAACATGCCATCCATATTGTTTGTCTCCTTTAAAATCTTATGTACTTAAAAAGATTTACCCGCGCGAAGTAAATCTTTTGTATGTTTGATAACAACCGGGGTAGCAACTTTTTGCTCTGCTGACGCAAAAAGCTTACTATCGATCGTTAATTAAAATCATACTAATCCTCAGTCTTATCGGGTTTTATTCCGATACAGACTCTTCAGGGTCATTGTCGCTTTCAGACACACTATCTTCAGCTTTGGTAATACCTTGGCTTTTTATATACTCCTCGGCTATTCTGCGCTTTTCTTCCTCGGAAAGCTCGCTTGTGCGCGCCTCCTCGGCTTCCATAACCGCCTTTTCGCGGTTATAGATGATAAGGTTTTTAACAACCCTATAGCCTTGGAATAAAACGAACAGTAACAAGGGAAGTATTATGCAGAGGAACATGCCTTTTTGGGACTGCAAAAAGTCCATAACCTTGCCAAGACCTGCGATACGGGTACCGTCATACTCGGCAATAATTTCTCTGGGACTCTTCAGGTTAACGTCTGCAATGGGGTTGTTAAGACCTTGGGTACGGTACTGAATGATACCGTTACTGTCAATGACTTCAACAATACTGTGGATAACGAATATATCCAAGTCGGCAGCTTGACCGGGTTCGCACTCGTGATAACTGCCGTCCTCGTAAGCGATTACGGGCATGGAGAACATAACCGTATCTCCAACCTCAAAATCCAAGTCGTCGTCCTCGTCAATAACCTCACAGATGACCATATCGCCCTTCTTGATGCCGTCCTCTACCAAATCGCCGTTCTTATCGTAAAGCTCCATAGAGTCCGTCTGAACGCTTCTTATGGTATAACCGAAAATTTGGGAGACGTTACCTTCCTTCTGGGTAAGCGCCATTATAAGCACTGCCGCAGAAAGCAAAACAAATATTACAAGAAAAACATCCAATACTACGTTTAGTATCTTTTTTGTTTTTTCTTTTGCCTTATCTGTCATAGGTAACGCCTCCCTTAAAATTTAATTGTTAATCAAAAAATGTAAAAATGTAATTATTTACCCAACAAGCTCAAAACCGAGGCTTACATCGAAAGTAGAACCGGAATTAACGTTGGTGCACTGTGTATCCTGACCTTCAAACCATACGAATACATAGAAGCACTTTGCAACATCGTAGGTGTTTTGATATGTTTCGCCTGTTGCATATTCAACTGTGGTTATAGAACTACCGTCTATAGGGCCATCCTGACCAAACTGAGCATATGTTTCTACACTGCTAGCGAAAATTGTAGAAGCGCCGTCAGCAGCAGCAATAGCAACTCTTTCATAACCTCTGCCACCGGTAACGGTAGGAGTAATCTTTAATTTTACGGACTCTGTAGTGTCAGCCTTAACCCAAATCTTTTTAACGATGTAATCGGTACCAGCATTAGCTGTATCTATGGGGTAATTAACTTTGTCGCCGTTGTAAATACCGTCAGCTCTGTCGGTTGTAGTAGTATAGAATGCACTGCTTGCACTGCCGGTGGGTTTACCGGAAACAGCTTTCATATTTTCTACATTGTCACTCCAAGTTATTTTAGAGCTAAAGCCGGTTGTAGGAGCTGTAGTGTTGGCCATGCTTTCATCCTCAACAATGTAAAGACCGGATGAAGTGGTAGCGGTAAGAGTAAGTTTTTCTGCAGATGCAGCATCGTTAGAAGAGAACCATGCGTAGGTTGCGCCGGAAAGAGCCATAACTGCTACGAGCAGCATAGCGATGGAAGAAACAAGAGTGCTTCTTCTGATTGCTGTGTGTTTAGACATAATTTTTTCCTCCATAAGAAAAATTTTTGAATTTTTCCGACTTTTATGTCGGTGCCTAATATGTACCGACATTCCGTCGGGGAGTTTTGCCAACCTTCCGTTGGCGGGGAATATAATCCAAATGCTTAAACGGGGAATAGGGGATAAGTGCTTTTACTCCTTGAGTTCAGCAGCCTCGAAGAGCATGGAAAGCCGCATATGACCGCCCATTATATCGTTTACGCATTGTGAATCCTCACCTTCAAACCAAATAACTACGGTGTATTTATCCGTGTCACCGGGTTTGAAATCTTCTTTCGTGCCCTCGAAAACAGTCTCTTCGTCAACAAAAGCAACCGTATTTTCTTCAGGCTCGTCGGTGCCCAACTGGGGTTTTGCATAAATAGTAGGCTCACCGTTTTTATATACCATAATTCTTGCCGCTTCATCACAGCTCTTTGCCACACCGGTTACGATAAGGCTTGTATCGTAATCTATGGTCTCCGTGCCGTTGTTGCGGATATAGAAGGTATATGCAAAATAATCGTCGCCGTTATGACTGCCGTCGGTGTTGTCCAGGCTGTCAAGCACACCCGTTGACTCAAACCAATCGTAGGTATAGTGGTAAACGCGGTCGGCGTTCTCACCGCTTAAAACCACGCTCGTTTCCTTGAAGTCAGCCGTTTCGGAAAGGACTATGCCCTTACCTTCAAGGCTTCTGTCAACGGTTACGACCAAGTCACCAAACTGGGTGGAACAATAGGAAAGCAACCACAGTATGATAATAATAATCATAATGAATGCCATTATCCACATGGCACGCTTCTTCCTCTGCTTGGTTTTGTAAAGGCTTTCCGCATCACGCCTTGTTGCGCCGTGAGCGTTATTAATCTTACTCTCAAACTTCTCCAAGTCTAACGGAGTGAAGACTTCTTCATTTTTATTCTTTTTTGCCAATTTCTAATCTCACTCCCCATCATTTAATTTAAGCTTTGCGGTTGGGTTGGCTTAAATCAGCTCAAGGGAACGTTGTTATCGTCTGTACCCTCAAAATTAAGCTTTACCTGAAGGTTGGCGCGCTGAACGTCGTCATCACACTCGGGGTCTTCGCCTTCGATCCAAATTCTTACGGTTACGTGCTTGGGGGTAAGTGCCGTAAGCTTGAAAAGTCTTGTGTTGTTGGAAAGCTCCATAGGGGTGGGCAAGTCAAAAGTGGTCTGGCCTGCAACTGCCGTGCCCTTGTTAGGCTCGTAGATAACCGTGGTTTCTTCTTCAACGTCCGTAAAGCTTATTCTCGCACATCTGATTATATCAGCCTGACCGCCGGTGCTGGAGGTGGTAACCGCCGTACCGTCGTTCATACCGGGCTTACTGTCGGTAGAGGTCAGGTGCACCCACATATCCTCGGAGCTGATAAGATACATATCAAATTGCAAAAAGCTTCTGTTGTTTTCGTCACGCTGTACGCCGCTTTCGGTATAGAATACCTTACCGTCAGCGGAAGTAAGAGGGTCAAGCACCATATCGGCAAGGCTTGCATCGTATGCATCAAGCTGTGCGTTTATATCCTCGTTGGTAAGCGTGCTGCTGTACAACGAAAGATCGTCACCGTGATCCTCGCCCGCTATAAGCAACTGAACACCGGAGCCTATTGATATATCCATATTATTAACGGAAGAGAAGTCAGACATGGTGAACCACGCAAAAGTGGTACCAACCATGGAAATTATTAAAAGCACGAGCAATAATAACGAAAGCTTCGCCTTCGTTTTCTTCTCCTGCTTGTACTCCGTATTCACGTTGTTCTGCTCCGTTACATTAAGCTTTGTGTTCATGCCTAAACCTCCACTTTAATCTGCGGTAGAATTCCTACATTATATATATGTAAGCGTTTATAGATGCGCAAGACTGCAAAATCGCAGACTTATACCACATATATACGATGTACATTATATAATTATGACGAGGATTTGTCAAGGGGGAATTCCAAAACCACTCCCATTTTTGGTAATAATGAAATAAATACCTGCAGGGTTTTTGGAATATTGTACAAATTTTATTATTTTGCATTTATTTTTAAAAAAGCTATTGACAATTTAGTTAATTAATGGCATAATAGACACAAGAAATAGTGGCAGAATTGTATTCTGTTGCGATGTAGATTTGATTTTTACGTGTCGCGGGTGTTCCCGTCGGCGGTTTCTCGGCCCGATTCGGGTTAATAATAATTTGAGAGGAAGATTAACACAATGAAAAAGAGAATGTTTAAGATCACGGCTTTAATACTCTCTGCTGTTCTGCTGGTTACCGGTACCTTCTACTTTACCTTGGCATACTTGCAGGCAAAATCCAACCCCGTAGTAAATACCTTTACTGCAGGTAAGATTAATCTTACTCTCAAAGAGTCTGAAGTTGATGAATACGGTAATGTTAAGTATTATGCTGATGATGCGTTTATTACCGGTTCGCCCAATGAGAGTGCAGTGGAGGGGACTGACTACAAGCTTGTTAATAGTGATACTTATACAAAGGTGAACCTTGTAGAAAAGAACAATTACAAATTGGTTCCCGGCGAAACTTATACCAAGAATCCTGTTGTAACCGTTGCTGCTAATAGCGAACCTTGTTTTTTGTATCTTGCTGTGTACAACGGTCTGAACGACAGCCAGATAATGGATGTTAGTGATTATAGTCCTGTAAAAATTGAAGACGATAGTAATACTATTCATTCCCAGCTTCTAGCCAATGGTTGGCAGATTCTCACTGCAAGCGATGGGCTAGCAGGTGTTTCTTGGAATGGTGCACCTAAGAGGAGTGATTTTACCGTTTATTACTATCACAGTAGCACCTCTAATAGTTATATAGTCAATACTTCTAATGATCCGCAAACTTTTGGTACGTTCAATAGTTTTAAGATTGACGAATCAGCTTCCAATGGTCAAATTTTATCGCTTGAAACTATGTATGATGCATCCGGAGAACCGACAGCTGATTTTCTTGCGTATGCCGCAATTATTGAAGTCTATGCTTTTGCTGTACAAAGCACAGGTTTTACAAACATTAGTACGGGCGATATCGATGCGGTTAGAAATGCTTGGAATGCAACATTCGGTGCTTCCGGCGGAACAACAAATGCTGTTGTTGAGGAGTAGTGTGATAGCTTTAAGTTTTATATGAAATTTTGAGGCTATTTTATAAAGAGATCCAAATGCTCAGATGATCATCAAGCAGTCACTTTTGTGGCTGCTTGTTTTTTGTGACTTTTATGATCTGAAATTGAAAAAATATGATTTTGGTACTTGCAAAATGGATTTGTTTATGCTATTATACTATGTAGTGTAAAATGGTTAAATGAGGCGTTTTGCTTTTTTATCACTTTTTAAATGATGTTTTTAACACTTGATGACGTTTTTTTAATACTAAGGAGTTTTTAGTTATAATGGATAAGCAAGAAAAGAACAATGGCGAATATTATTCGATTGATTTGCTGCATATAGTGAAAACGTTGTGGAAGCGTGCGTGGGTTATTATCCTTGCAGGCTTTATTGCTGCTACAATCGGCTTTTCTTATTCCAATTTTGCGATTGAGCCAACATATTCTTCTACGATTTTATTGTACGTTAATAACAGTTCTTTTTCCTTGGGTAACACAAGCTTTAGCATCAGCTCTTCGGAGATAACGGCTGCACAAAGCCTGGTTAACACCTACGGTGAGATACTTGATAACCGCACCACGCTTGAAAGGGTTATTGACAAGGCGGGTGTTTCCTATTCTTATCAGGACCTTTCCGAGAAAATAGAATCCTCTCCTTCAAACGAAACTGAAATAATGAAGGTTACCGTTACTACAAACGACCCATATGAGGCGTCTAAAATTGCTAATTGCATAGCCGAGGTTTTGCCGGTTCGTATTTCTGAAATTATCGACGGTGCTTCCATGGCGGTTGTTGACTCTGCGGTGCCTGTTTTGGAAAAGGTGGCGCCAAGTGTCACAAAATACACAGCCGTAGCCATGATACTTGGCCTTTTGCTTGCTGTCGTTGTTTTGGTTGTGCTTGCAATTATGGATGATACTATCCATGACGAGGAGTACGTGCTTAAAACATACGATTATCCTATCTTGGCAAAGGTTCCCGACCTTTATGACGGTGGTAGTAAGCAGTATGGCTATTATTATCAGAAACACAAGAAGGCGAATAATTAGAGAAAGGTTGCGGTTTGTTTATGGGATTATTTCATAAAAAGTCTAATCATGTCGCCTTTACCGGCGATGAGGACAAAAACAAGTTGCATAAAAACCTTGCGTTCACTGCAACCGAACAGTATAAATTATTAAGAGCCAACTTAGACTTTACTCTACCCGAAAACGAGAAGTGTCCTGTTATTGGTGTGACCAGTTCAATGCGTGGCGAAGGTAAGAGTACTACGGCCATTAATTTGTCTTACGTGCTTGCCGAAAGAGGCAGCAAAGTTCTGCTTATTGACGGCGACCTCAGAATACCTACGGTCGCTAAGAAAATGGGTATAAAAGCAACCCACGGCCTTACCGATTTGCTCATCGGTAACGGTGCCCAGCTTTCCGAGTATCAGTCTGAGCAATTAAAAAATTGGTTCATTATACCTTCCGGTAAAATACCGCCCAATCCCTCCGAGCTGTTGGGTTCAAGCCGTATGGGCAGTATTTTGAGCAAGTTGAAGGAGTCGTTTGATTATATAATTATCGACTTGCCGCCTGTAAACATTGTTTCCGATGCTTTATCCGTAGCTAACAATATAACCGGTATGTTGGTTGTTATACGTGAGGATTATACGGAGAAAAAGGAACTGGAGCGTTGCTTCAGACATTTGAAGCTTTCTAACGTGAGAGTTTTAGGTTGCGTTATGAACGAGTCTAAAAGCGGTAGCTCTACCTACAAAAAGTATAAGAAGTACAGATATTACAAGCGTTATTATACTTACGAAGGTGCATACGGCGAATATAAATCATGATAGATTGGCACACACATATATTGCCGCAGCTTGACGACGGCAGTAAAAGCGTTAAGGAAAGCGTTTTGCTTATTAACGACTTGCAGAGTCAGGGCGTTGATACGATAATTGCTACTCCGCACTTCTATGCCAACGACGGAGACGTCAGCAGTTTTATAAAAAGGCGTAACGGTTCCTTTGCTAAATTGCAAAACGCTAATAATAGCGACGTAAGATTGTTGCTTGGCGCCGAGGTTAGATATTATCCGGGCATAAGCCGTTTAGAAGACCTTGATAAGTTGCAAATAGATGATAGCGGTCTGCTTTTGTTGGAAATGCCTACGGCTAAGTGGACGGAGTATATGCTCCATGAGCTTGAGCAGCTGGCATTGCTCCCAAATCTTAAGATCGTTATGGCGCATGTCGATAGGTATTTAAAAATTCAGCCATTTCAAGTCTTTGAGCGCCTTATTGAAAGCGGTATTCTTATGCAGGCGAATGCTGAGTTTTTTATAGATTTTTTCAGTAAACGCAAGGCTTTGCAGTTGCTGCAAAACGGTTTTATCAGGTTTTTGGGTTCGGATTGCCATGGGATTAAGATTCGACCGCCCGTTATCGGTAAAGCTTTTGGAGTAATTGAGAATAAACTGGGAACAGATTTTGTTAACTATTTCAATGAGTATGGACGTTACATGCTCAAGTTAAATAAATAATATTGAATGAGAGGTTCAACGAGATGAAGAAAATTAGTGCATTGATTTTTGCTTTTGCTGTTATGCTTTGTTTGAGTGTAACCGCGTTTGCAGCTCCCGGTGCTTTTTTAGAAAGTCCTTCTGCAAACTTAGGCCCTTCCTTGCATAGCTATGAAAACGAAGACGGTGACTGTACGGCAAACGTTATAGTTACTCCTTATTCAAAAAGAGGCTCTTTGCCTACAGACGTAAAGGATAAGCTTGAAGCGGCGTATGAAGATATCGTTGAATCTACCGATTTGGCAAACTTAAGCGAAGAACTTAAAAATTTGGCTAAGGAAAAGGGTATTGATTCCGCAGCGCTTGCGGTTAGCGATTTGTTTGATATTTCCTATAGTGACTGTGTTGTGCATGACGAACACGGCTATTTTGATGTCGTTTTGAAGGCTGATACTTTAAGCCGTTTTACTGCCCTTTTGTCTAAAGGCGACAACGGTTGGGAGCTTATCGACAACGCTGAGGTTGCAATTATTGACGGACAATATTACCTTAGATTTTCCATCGACACTTTTACTCCCTTAGCTATCGTTGTTGACACGAGCGCAGAAGCTCCCGATACCGGAGATGCCGATATGACTTGGGTATATGTTTCTGCTATGGTTATTTCTCTTGCCGCTATAGTTGTTTTAGTTAGAAAAAGCAGAAAGCAGGAGGCATAATTAAAGATTCAACATAAATGAAAGGGCAACGATATGGGAAAACACAGAAGTGCTAAAAAGAAGAGAATAAAATATAGTATTTTAGCACTTGCAATAGTGTTCTTTGTTGCTGTCGCCTTTTTAATATTGAACCTTTGGGACAAAAATCAGGGGAGATTCCCTTGGCAGTCTGAAGAAGAAAAGACTATCGTATATAACGGCGAAGAGTACGTGTTCAGTAAAAACGTTTCCACTTTCCTTGTTTTAGGTCTTGATAAGTATGAAGGCGATTCAGACGTTGATTCCTATAACAATGATAACCAAGCGGATTTTTTGATGTTGTTGGTTTACGATAACGACAATAAGCAATGTACCGCGTTGCATATCAATAGAGACACAATGGCGGATGTAAACAGATTGGCCGTAAATGGCAATAAAATCGACACCTTGAAGAAGCAGATTGCCCTTGCACATACATATGGCAACGGCAAAGCCGTTAGCTGCAGAAATACAGCCGACTCAGTTTCCATGCTTTTGCAAGATGTTAAAATCGACCATTATTTATCCTTGAAGTTAGATGCCGTTCCCGTTGTTAACGACCGCGTCGGCGGCGTAACTGTTGAAGTGTTGGACGATTTCACAGGCATTGATGATGACCTTATTGTAGGTAATACGGTTACTTTGACCGGGGATCAAGCCTTGACTTACGTTAGGACCCGATACGGTCTTGAGGATAATACAAACAGCGGACGTATGGAGCGCCAGAAGCAGTATTTGGATTCTTTGTATTCGAAGTTTAAAGAGTGTGCCGCTAATGATAACGAGTTCATTGTGAAGGCGTCAATGGATGTTTCCGATTATTTGGTTTCGGATTGCTCCATAACTCAGCTTCAGAATTTGGCAGATAAGTTCTTGTCATATGAGTTTACCGGTATTCAAAGCTTAAAGGGTGAATCTGTACCGGGTGAACGGTTTATGGCGTTTTATCCGGATGAAGACGAGCTGACGAAAACGGTAGTTGAACTGTTTTGCCAACTCAAAAACAATTGATTTTTAATCTTGAAAGGCAGTCACGAAGCGGTGACTGCTTTTTGTGTTGTTGACTTTTTCCGAAATAGTAGTATAATAAGACCAATAAACAAAAAAGAGGGTGTTTTTGTGTTTGATGCACTTGAGGTTAAAAATAGATGTGTAAATTGGATTAGAGATTTTTTTGAAGAAAACGGTAAGGGATGTAACGCAGTTCTGGGTATTTCGGGCGGCAAGGACAGCTCGGTAGCAGCGGCACTTTGCGTTGAGGCGCTGGGAGCTGACAGAGTTATAGGCGTTCTTATGCCTTGCGGTGTGCAAAACGATATTGATATGGCGGAAAAATTAGTAAATCACTTGGGTATTAAAAGCTTTGTTGTTAATATTAAAGATGCGGTTGATGGGGTAGTGAACAACATTCACGGTCTTGAGCTTAACGAGCAGGCAATAATTAACCTGCCGCCGAGAGTTCGTATGTCAACCGTCTATGCCGTAAGCCAAAGTCTTAACGGAAGAGTGGTTAATACTTGTAATCTTTCCGAGGATTGGATCGGTTATTCCACCAGATACGGAGATAGCGTAGGAGATTTTAGTCCTCTCTCTCGGCTCACCGTTACCGAGGTAAAAGCTATAGGCAGAGTTTTGGGCTTGCCCGATGACCTGGTTGATAAGGTGCCTTCCGATGGCTTGTGCGGAAAAACGGATGAAGAAAAAATAGGATTCACATATTCTGTGCTTGATAAATATATACGCGAAGGCGTGTGTGACGACCCCGTAATAAAAGAAAAAATCGACATATTGCATAAGCGTAATTTGTTCAAACTGCAGCTTATGCCGTGTTTTGAGTTGGATTAAATTGATAATATAAACCTTGTATTTTATAACCCACTGTATTCACGAGCGTTTTGACATCGCAGTGGCGGAAATCCGTCACTGAAAAGCGCACTTCAAATTATAATGCTTTGACTACGGTGGGTTATATTGTGCTTTTATTGGGTTAACCGGAGAAATAATACAATCTTTTGTTAATATTGTACATCGAAAATTGATATAAATACGATTTTTTTACATATAACCTCTTGATTTTTTGTCGAATTAAGTATATAATCAAGCCGTATGTATTTTTTGTATGCTTACCGATAATTTTGTGTTTTTCTAAAATAAAGTACACCGATGATGCGGTTTTTGAATTTTTGATACCGCAATCCTCGGCAGACAAGGCGCTTGCCTGTTTTTTGTTTTTGAGGTGTTGGTTTGAAGTCATTAGAAGAAAAGATTTTAAACGAGGGCAAAATTATGCCCGGTCATATACTCAATATAGGCTCATTCCTTAACCAACAAATTGATACTTGTTTTCTTATGGAAATGGGTAAGGAAGTTGCATCTTTGTATAAAGACAGCGGCGTAACTAAGGTTCTTACCATTGAGTCGTCGGGTATAGCTCTTGCAGTAGCTTCGGCGGCTGAACTAAAGGTTCCCGTGCTGTTTGCTAAAAAGCACCGTTCCGGCAATGTTGCAGGTGAAGTTTATAAGGCCAATATTCATTCTTATACTCACGGTAATGATTACGAGGCCGTCGTTCCCGCAAGCTTTTTGTGTGCAGACGATAAGGTGCTTTTGGTAGATGATTTTTTAGCAAGCGGTGAAGCGCTTAACGGTTTGATCAATTTGGTCGGTCAGGCTGGTGCTACTGTTGTGGGCGCTGCTATAGCCGTTGAAAAAGGCTTCCAAAAAGGCGGTGACGCTCTCCGCGAAAAAGGTATGAGGGTTGAGTCACTGGCCATTATCGATAAGTTTTTGGACGATACCGTTGAATTTCGTAAACAATTTTGATGTAATTTTAATTACATAAATTTATTTTTGGAGGAAAAACATGAAAAAATTTCTTTCCCTGCTCCTCGTTGCTCTTATGCTCGTTTCTATCGTAGCATGTGGCGGCAAAGATGATGAAACCAGTAGCGTAAATCCCGATTCTTCTCAAACCGTTAACGAGGAAAACGATGCCGTTTCCGCAGATGTTGAATCTGATGATGCGGAATCTATCGACGTTGAGGCTTCTGAAGACCTTCCCAGCGTTCCTTCTCTTGAAGGCAAAGACCTTTCTGATCTTACTTTCGGTCTTATTTGTCTCCACGATGAGAACTCCACTTACGACAAGAACTTCATCCAGGCTATGTATGAAGCTCAGGAAGCACTTGGTCTCTCCGATGATCAGGTGAAGATAGTTACCAACATCCCCGAAGGCAGTGAGTGCTATGATGCAGCAGTTGAACTCGTTGAAGATTACGACTGTGACATCGTTTTTGCTAACTCCTTCGGTCATGAGACTTACATGATTCAGGCTGCTAAGGAATATCCCGAGGTTGAGTTCTGCCATGCAACCGGTACTATGGCTCACACCGAAAAGCTTGACAACTTCCACAACGCATTTGCTTCTATTTACGAAGGCAGATACCTTGCAGGTATTGCTGCAGGTCTTAAGCTTAACGAAATGATCGAAAACGGTGACATCACTGCTGACGAAGCAAAGATGGGTTACGTTGGTGCTTTCCCCTATGCAGAGGTTAAGTCCGGCTACACTTCCTTCTATCTTGGCGCTAAGTCCGTATGTCCTTCCGTAACTATGGACGTTAAGTTCACCAACAGCTGGTATGACGAAGCTCTTGAAAAAGAAGCAGCTCTCGCTCTTATCGATTCTGATTGCGTTCTTATAAGCCAGCACGCTGACTCTATGGGCGCTCCCTCCGCATGCGAACAGGCAGGCGTTCCCAACGTATCCTACAACGGCAGCACCGTTGAAGCATGCCCCAACACCTTTATCGTTTCTTCCAGAATCAACTGGGCTCCTTACTACGAATATATCGTAGCTTGCTGGGCAAACGACGTTGCTATTCCCGCTGACTGGTGCGGCGGCATCAACGAAGGTTCCGTAGTTCTTACCGATGTTAACTCCAAGGCTGCTGCTGAAGGCACCGTTGATGCTATCGAAGCTGCTAAGAAGGAAATCGTTGACGGCACCCGTTACGTATTTGATACTGCTAACTTCACCGTAGCAGGCGAGAAGATCTCCTCTTACCTTGCAGACGTTGATACCGATGCAGCTTTCACAAAAGACACCGAAGTTGTTAAGGATGGTATTTTTGTAGAGTCTATATACCGCAGTGCTCCTTACTTTGATATCGACATTGACGGTATTACCATTAAATAAACTTTGTTGCTATAATAAGGCGGGACCTGATCCGTCCCGCCTTGTTTAAATATTTAAAGTTAAAAACAGAGCCGAAGATATTCGACTTTGTTTTTGGTTTTAAGTTCAAAACACGGAGGTGCTTAAATGTCCGACAATATAGCTATTGAGCTTAAAGGGATTACTAAGACTTTTGGCAGCATTGTCGCCAACGATAATGTTGACCTGAAGGTTTATAAAGGTGAAATACTGTCAGTGTTGGGTGAAAACGGTTGTGGTAAGACCACGCTTATGAATATGATTTCAGGAATTTATTTCCCCGACAAAGGCAATATTTACATTAACGGTGAAGAGGCGCATATTGCTTCTCCCAAAGATGCTCTAAATTATAAAATAGGTATGATACATCAGCATTTTAAGCTTGTTGATGTGTTTACTGCTGCCGAAAATATCGTTTTGGGCCTTAAAAAGGATTATAAGTCAGCAAACGGTAATTCAAGGTTTAAGACTATGTTCAAAACCGGTGCCGATTTAGCTAAGGAAAGCATCGTTTCTCTTAGTAACAAGTACGGTTTTGATATAGACCCAGAAAAAAAGATATATCAGATGTCAGTTTCCGAAAAACAGACTGTTGAAATCATTAAGGTTTTATACAGAGGCGCCGATATACTGATCCTTGATGAGCCTACTGCCGTATTAACTCCGCAAGAGACGGAAAAGCTTTTTGAGATCCTCAAAAAAATGAGAGATAGCGGAAAGTCAATTATTATAATCACCCATAAACTTCACGAGGTTATGGCAATTTCCGACAGAGTTACCGTTTTGTGTAAGGGTAAGCACGTAGATACGGTAAAGACTTCTGAAACAACACCGAACGCTCTTGCAGAGATGATGGTTGGTCAAAAACTTTCGCTTAATATCTATCGCGGCGATCCCGTAAACCCCGAAGAAAGACTTGTCGTTAAGAATCTTAACTGTGTAAGCAGGGAAGGCGTTAAGATCTTGGATGACGTATCCTTTACTGCTTATTCCGGCGAGATACTCGGTATTGCGGGTATTGCAGGTAGCGGACAGCGCGAACTGCTTGAATCTATCGCAGGTTTGCAAAAGGTCCATTCGGGCGAAATAACGTATAATGACCCGACCACGGGAAAGGTCGAGAATTTGCGTGACAAAACTCCCATGCAAATCAGAAATTTGGGCGTAAGGCTTTCTTTTGTGCCGGAGGATAGATTGGGTATGGGTCTTGTAGGTAATATGGACATCGTTGATAATATGATGCTTAGAACCTATGGTAAAGGCGGTCCCTTCTTCTTGCATCGCAAGAACCCCAAAAAGCTTGCAGAGGATATAGTGGAAAGACTCTCCGTTTCCACACCGGGCATATCTACTCCCGTTCGCCGTCTTTCCGGCGGTAATGTGCAAAAGGTTTTGGTAGGTCGCGAGATTGCGGCATCTCCTACCGTGTTGATGGCGGCGTACCCCGTAAGAGGGCTTGATATTAACTCGTCTTATATGATATACAATCTTTTGAACGAGCAAAAAGAAAAAGGCGTTGCAGTTATCTTCGTAGGTGAAGATTTAGACGTGCTCATCGAGCTTTGTGACAGAATTATGGTTATAGGTTCCGGGCATATCACGGGAATCGTGGACGGCAGACGAGCTGAAAAGAATGAGCTTGGTATACTGATGACGTCTTCAAAGAAGTATGATGAAAATTTAACGGATGAGGAGGGAACTACCGATGCAAATTAAATCTTCCAGAGAACCTCTGTTCCATCTTGTTAAACGCGATAAAATTCCGTGGTGGAAGGCTTGGCTTATTCGAATCGGAGCCATACTTTTGGCTCTTGTAGCTTGTGCTGTTATTTCTGAGCTTATAACCGGTGTTAAACCCAAGGATTTATTTACAACTATATTACATAGTTGGTTTGGCGACGCTGATTACAGAGAAAAATTCAGTATCGTTCAAAACAGAAAGTTTTGGATATTACTTCAGGAAACGGCTATACTTTTGTGCGTAGCCTTGGCAGTTACTCCTGCTTTTAAAATGCGCTTCTGGAATATAGGTGCCGAAGGTCAGGTGCTGATGGGCTGTCTTGCTTCCGCAGGATGTATGCTTTTGATCGGCGATAGCGTTTCTCCTTCCATGTTGCTTGTTATAATGTTCATCGCCGCTGTTGTGGCGGGTGCGATCTGGGCGATTATACCGGCTATATTCAAAGCGCAATGGAACACCAACGAAACCTTGTTCACACTGATGCTGAATTACGTTGCTATGCAGATAGTTGCGTATTTTTGTATCGAATGGGCGCCCTCTAACGGCTCCAACGTTGTTGGTGTTATTAACCGTGACTTGGAGACGGCGGATGGCGGCAATTACGGATGGTTGCCCAACATATTCGAGGGATTTGTTAAGGATGTGGAACGTCCCCGTATGCCTGAATACGCTCACATAATTTTGATCGTGCTGGTTCTTACGGCGTTGATGTTTATATATCTCAGATACAGCAAGCAAGGGTACGAAATATCCGTTGTCGGTGAAAGCGAAAACACAGCAAGATACATAGGTATTAACGTAAAAAAGGTTATCCTTCGCACAATGCTGATTTCGGGTGCTATCTGCGGTATAGCGGGCTTCCTTTTGGTTTCAGGCATAGAGCACACGATTGCTATGGATACCGTTGGCGGAAGAGGCTTTACTGCAATAATGGTTTCGTGGCTTGCGAAGTTTAATCCCTTTGTTATGATAGTAACGTCATTCTTGTTCGTGATCATGGATAGCGGTGCATCGAAGGTTGCAACGGATCTTAGAGTAAACGAGTCTTTTTCGGAAGTTTTAACGGCGTTGATCATTTTCTTTATAATCGGTTGCGAATTCTTTATCAATTATAAAATCGTTTTCTCTCGTCGTAACGGCAAGAAGCTTGTATCTGCTTCAAATGCGGTTACAAGCAGCGACAACGATAATAGTAAGTAGAAAGGACGGTTTGATTTATGGTTTCAATAGCTTCTGTAATTCAACGCGCCCTTGTACAAAGCGCACCTTTGCTGTTCGGTTCTACCGGTGAGATATTGACCGAAAAATCCGGCCACCTCAACTTGGGTACCGCAGGTACTATGTATGTTGGAGGTATTTGCGGTGTTATCGGCGCTTTCTTCTACGAAAGGAGCATACCCGATGGCGGTACGCTGAATCCTTTTTTAGCAATTATCATTCCCCTAATTTGCAGTATAATCGGTTCTTTGATTATGGGACTTATATATTGCTTCTTGACTGTTACTTTAAGGGCAAACCAAAACGTAACGGGTCTTGCACTTACTACGTTCGGTACGGGTATCGGTAACTTCTTTGGCGGTTCGTTGGTTAAGCTTGTGGATAGCGACGTTGCATCCGTTAATTTTTCAAGAACCAGTGAGCTGTACAGAGCGTATCTGCCTTTTGCCGACAATTTAGGTTGGTTTGGACAGATTTTCCTGTCACACGGCTTTCTGTTTTACCTTGGTATAGTTTTAGCAATTATTTCCACTTTTGTTCTGAACAAAACCGCTAAAGGCTTAAATCTTCGCGCAGTGGGTGAAAATCCTGCTACGGCAGATGCGGCAGGTATTAGGGTTAATCTCTACAAGTATGTGGCAACCTGTGTTGGCAGTATAATTTCAGGTCTTGGCGGTCTGTATTACGTTATGGAGATAGGTAACTGGTCCAACGACGGATTTGGTGACAGAGGTTGGTTGGCTATAGCTTTGGTTATCTTTGCTGTTTGGAAGCCTAACTTTGCAATTCTCGGTTCCATACTGTTTGGCGGACTTTATATTGCTCACATCTTTATACCGAATATCTCCGCTTCCGTAAGCGAGCTTATAAAGATGTTACCTTATGCGGTAACGATAATAGTTCTAATCGTTACGAGCTTGCGCAGAAAGAGAGAGAATCAGCCTCCGGCGCATTTGGGCTTGTCTTACTTTAGAGAAGAACGATAAAACAATAAAAGTACGCGGTTTAAGCTTTTTGCCTAAACCGCGTATTTTAGTTGATACCACACAAATCTTTGATAATTTCACCGGCAATTATCATACCGGCAACGGAGGGTACAAAGGACACCGAACTCACCGTTTTTTCCTTAACTTTCGGTTGCTCCTTGCTGTAAACCACCTTAAGCTTTTTAACGCCCTCGTCTTTTAAAAGCTTGCGCATCACTTTTGCCAAGGGGCAAACGGAGGTTTTAAAAATGTCCGTGCATTCAAAAGCCATAGGGTCGAGCTTGTTGCCCGTGCCCATCGACGAAATAACGGGGATACCCATTTTTTCTCCGTTGAAAGCCAATGAAACTTTAGCACTGATATTATCTATTGCATCGGCAATATAATCGGGTTTGTATTTTTTAATCAAAATCGGTATATTTTCTTTGTTCAGAAAAATATCTTCTGTATAGCACACAACATCGTGATTGACGGAAATCACACGCTTTTTAGCTTCATCGGTTTTCCTGCACCCGATATTTTGTGAGGTAGCAAACAGTTGTCTGTTAAGATTGCTTTCATCAAAACAATCGTTATCGATAAGCAACAGCTTGCCGACACCCGCTCTTGCCAATGCTTCGACGATATACCCTCCGACGCCGCCGAGACCGCAAACCATTACGAGCTTGTCAGATAAGAGGGCAGTGGATTTATCGCCTAATAAAGGGATTTGCCTTGCATATCTTTCACTCATTTGTGTTTACCCGTCAATTCGACAATAGTAACACCCGTGTCACCTTCGCCGTATCTACCGCTACGGAAGGATTTAATCCTTTTGTCGCCTTTCATATATCTCCATAAAGCGGCTCTGAGTGCGCCGGTGCCTTTACCGTGAATAAGGGTAACGGTTGAATAACCCGCAGTTACGGCACTATCCAAATATCTGTCTACCATAAACCAAGCATCGTCACCCGTCTCGCCTCTAAGGTCAATTTCGTTTTTAACGGATTCTCTGAGGGGGGAGATGGGTGCGCTTTTTTCGAATCCTTCGGGGATTTGAACTTCTTCCGCCAATAATCTTAAATTTGAAATCGGGGTCTTCGTTTTAATAATACCTGCTTGAACAACGGCTTTTTTTCCTTCAATAGAAACGACTACGCCTTTTTTGTTTATGTCTGCAAGTAATACCGAATCGCCTTTTTCCAAGGGGCGCGGTAAAACGTACTCTTCGTCGGGCGTATCTGTTTCTATCGCCTTATAAACCTGCTCTCCGCCGCTTTTTAAAGCGTTTCTGATGTCTGCGCGTGATTTTTCCAAGCGCTCTTTAGCATCGGCTTTATCTTTATCTTTTTGCAATTTTTTCAGCTCGTCGAAAATAAACTCGCTGGAAGCTTTAGCGCTGGCAAGGATGGCATTAGCTTGCTCTCTGGCTCTTGAAATCTCCTTCTCGCTGCGCTCTTCCAAAAGCTTCGCCTTTTCCTCCGCTTCTGCAATGCGCTTCTCAGCGGCCGATTTTTCAGCCGCAAGGGCGGCGCGCTCTTTTTCCAAGAAGCTTTCCGTTGCTTCAAGCTTAGTCAACACGTCTTCAAACTTTTTATTATCCTCTTTCATGATCTTAGCGGCAGCTTCGATTATTTCGGAGGATATACCAAGTCTTGCGGAAATTGAAAATGCGTTAGACTTACCGGGTAATCCCGTAATCAGTCTGTAGGTGGGTTTTAAGGTTTCAACGTCAAACTCGCAGGATGCGTTAAGTACGTCATCGTTTTCTAAGGCGTATAGCTTAAGTTCGGCATAGTGGGTAGTGGCAGCGGACAAAGCGCCGCGCTTTTTTACGTGTTCCAATATAGCAACGGCTAAGGCGGCACCCTCTACGGGGTCGGTTCCTGCGCCAAGCTCGTCAAAAAGCACAAGACTGTCACCGTCAAGATTATCAAGGATAGAAGCTACGTTAACCATATGTGCAGAGAAGGTGGATAAGGACTGTTCTATGCTCTGCTCGTCGCCAATATCTGCAAGTATATCGGAGAAAACAGGTAACTCTGAGCCGTAAATGCAGGGGATATGCAAACCGCATTGTGACATCATGGCAAAAAGTCCAATGGTTTTTAACGTTACGGTCTTACCGCCGGTATTTGGACCGGTTATTATCATAGACTTTTCTTGCTTTCCGTATTCAAGGCTTATAGGTACAACGGCGTCCTTGTCTATAAGCGGATGTCTTGCTTTTATAAGCTTGATATTTCGTCCGTTTCTCGGCATTATTGCAGGACAAGCGTCCAATTCGTAGGAATAAGCCGCCTTTGCAAAAATGCAAGCCAAGTCGGTAATAACCTTGCAATTCAAGGTGAGTTGGTTTATAAAACGAACGACCTCGTCGGTTAACTGTGATAATATCCTGGATATTTCTTCTTCCTCCGCGGATTTAAGTTCGCGCAGTCTGTTGTTTGCTTCCAATACTGCCAATGGCTCAATAAAGAGGGTGGCGCCGGAAGCAGACGTGTCGTGAAGCAAGCCCTTTACCTCGTTTTTATACTCGGCCTTTACGGGCACTACATATCTTCCGCCTCTTATGGTAACGATGTTTTCCTGAAGATACTTGGATTTGTGCCCGCTTGTGTACCCTGAAAGTATATCCCTGATAGAACTTTCGGTTTTGCGTATATCCCGTCTTATTCTGTAAAGTGTATCGCTTGCATCATCAGATATCATATCTTCGCCTATTATGGCGGAAGAAATGCTTTTTTCAAGAAATGCGTTTTCCTGCAAAAGCTCAAAATAATTCTCAAGGCATCCGCAGTCGCCGCCTTTGTATTTGTTGAGGGAAGCAACGGTGCGAAGCACGTAAGCTACCGATAAAAGCTCGGAAGGAGAGAGAACACCGCCTCTTGCGGCTCTGTCAAGAAGCGCGCTTATATCCTTAGAGGAGCCGAAGGGGGGCGCGCCCTTGACCATAACCATCTCTTTTGCTTTTGTGGTTTCTTCGGTTAGTCGAGCTACTACAACGGGATCATCCGAGGGTGTTAGCTCCAACAGCTTTTTTCTTGCGGCTTCCGTTCTTGCTATATCCACAAGCTTTTCTCTTATTTTATTAAACTCAAGTGTATATATAGCTTTTTCAAACTTGCTCATCTTCTTGTCCTTTCGGTAGACACGCATATTTAAAAGATTTATACAACGGTAATGATTTCGGTACGTATTCCAACCGGCGTAATAAATATTTTTCACTTATGTCGGCGAAAATATTAAGGGTATCCTCGTCCGTTTTGAACTTGAATATATTATGCTTTTCCGCGTTTATAACGAACAGCATTGATCGGTAAACGCCTGCAGGCATCAAAAGTACGGGCCCTCTGCTTTTAATTTTTGGCTTGCAAGACCCACATCGAACACAGCTCGTGTCTATGTCAAAATAGGTAAAAGCTTCGTCAGAAGGAAGGTCTTTGCCGCAGCAGTCACACTCGTTAATGTATGGAGCAATTCCCAACAAAGTACCTAAACGCACTTCAAAGACGGCTTTAACGTGGTCGAGAGGGTAATCCTCTTTTTCCAAAGTGTGAAAAGTATTCAAGAGTAGGCGAAAGACCTCGGTATCATCGGAATTTCCCACCAATGATATTTTGCAAAGCTCTGCACAATACGAAGCCAAAGAGAAGCGTTCAATGTCCTTGGAAAGCTCAAAAAAGCTTCGGTTATATACCGCATCAAGTATCGTAAGAACACCGGGATTGTAGCCGCTGTAAAAATGGAATTCGCTGTAAGTAAATAGCTGACAGCACCTAAAATATCCCGCACCGACATTCTTTCCGCCTGCCGCTTTTGCGTATATTACACCGCGATTCTCTGTGAGGATCGTCAATATTTTGCCTTTTTCGCCGGAATCTGATTGCTTTATCACAAGCCCACGGCATTTGATGTACATAAACTATTCCTCGTTGTTGTAACCGAAATCGGCAAGCAACGTTCTTCTGTCGCGCCAATTTTCTTTAACCTTAATCCAGAGGTCAAGATGAATGTGTGCACCTAACATTTTTTCGGCATCTTCTCTTGCGTAGGTGCCGATTTTTTTAAGCATTGCTCCGTTTTTTCCTATAAGTATGGATTTGTGCGCTTCTTTTTCGCAGTATATTTCCGCACGCACTTTTATAATATCTTTGTCTTCTTTGTATTCCTCTATAACCACTGCAACACCGTGGGGCACTTCGTCTTCGGTCAAGCGCAAGATCTTTTCTCTGATAAGCTCTGCCAAAAGCTGTCTTTCGGGTGTGTCCGTGTACATATCATCGGGGAAAAAGTGAGGCGATTCAACGAGCAAAGGCTCAAGCTCTTCAAATATGATTTCCACACCGTCGTTTTGCAAAGCAGAGATAGGGATAACCGCGTGGAAGTCGTAATCACTGCTTATCTTGTAAATATACTCTGCAAGCTCGCCCTTATCGATGGCATCCACCTTGTTTATTACCAAAATAACCTTCGCACCACTGTCACAATTCTTTCTAAGCGCATCTTTTTCTGCGGAATTAAGCCTTGTGGTTGCATCCACTACGAATAAAACTATATCTGCATCAACAGAAGCATTATCAGCCGCTTTCATCATATACTCGCCAAGCAAATTGCGGGGGCGGTGTAAGCCGGGAGTGTCAATAAAAACGTATTGATCTTCACCTTTTGTGATTACACCGGTAATTCTGTTGCGTGTAGTTTGCGGGCGTTTTGATACGATTGCAATTTTTTCACCAATCAGTGTGTTTATTAACGTAGATTTACCTACGTTAGGCTTTCCTGTAATAATTATAAAAGCTGTTTTTGTAGCCATATTGTATCTCCGTTATCTGTTAATTCCGAAATTCAAAAGCACTTCCTCTTGTCTTCTTTCCATGTATATACGTCCTTCTTCGTCGTCAACATGGTCGTATCCCATAAGATGAAGGGCGGAGTGCACGCAAAGAAAACAAAATTCACGCATAGGGGAGTGACCGTATTCTTCCGCCTGTGCATAGGCTTTTTCCGTTGAAATAACCACGTCGCCAAAGGAAACGTATCCATCCTCCGTTTCGAAATCCAAGGTAGGGAAGGAAAGCACGTCGGTAGGTGCATCGATGTTTCTGTATTCTGCGTTTAGCTTTTGGATATGCTCGTTGCAACAAACGGTTAACGATACCTCTCCTTCCGCTTCGGGAAGTTCCGAAAGTATCGTATATTCAATAACCTTCTTCATTGCATTAAGCGTTTTTCGATCAAAGGCAGTACCGGTAAGATTGCTGAACCAAATTTTAATCATCAGTTAAACCTCCGCTTGTAAACACGGCCTTCTTCTCTCCTTGGTTGAGGTTTTTGGCCGTGTTTTTCGTAGGCGAGAATTATTTTTTGAACCAACGGATGACGAACAACGTCTTTGTGGGAAAACTTGAAAATAGATATTCCGTTTATATCGTTAAGGATTTCAATAGCCTCAACAAGTCCGCTTTTTTTTATATACGGCAAGTCGATTTGAGTAACGTCGCCCGTGATTATTGCTTTTGAATTGTTGCCCAATCTGGTTAAAAACATCTTCATTTGTTCGGGGGTGGTATTTTGAGCTTCGTCGAGAATTATGAAGGCGTCGTCAAGGGTGCGTCCGCGCATATATGCCAAGGGCGCTATTTCTATGATGTTTTTTTCGTGGAAGCGAGAAAAGTTTTCGCCGCCCAGCATCTCACCCAAGGCATCATACAAGGGTCTTAAATAAGGGTCGATTTTACTTTGAAGGTCACCGGGCAGGAAACCTAATTTTTCACCCGCTTCAACCGCCGGACGAGTAAGGATTATACGCGATATTTCCTTAGCTTTTAACGCGGAAACAGCCATCGCAACGGCTAAAAAAGTTTTACCCGTGCCTGCGGGACCAACGCCGAATATAACTGTGTTGCTCCTTATAGCGTCTACATACCTCTGTTGACCTACCGTTTTAGCTTTAATAGGCTTGCCTTTATTTGTTAAGCAAATGCAGCTACTGTAAATTTCCGAAAGCTCGGATTCTCTTTGCTCTTTTACCATGGAAATAACGTAGTTCAAGCTGTTTTCGTCAATGGTTTCGTTCAGAGAGGATAATTTTTCAAGCTGTTCTATGGCTTTGCTTGCCATTTTGGTCATCGTTTCGTCTTCACCGATGATTTTGATGCTGTCACCGCGGTTGATTATGCTTACGTTGAAAGCGTTTTCCAATATTTCAACGTTTGTATCCAATGTGCCGAAAAGCTTTAACAAAAAATCAATGTTAAGCTCACTCATGTCTCTTTCAGTCATTTAATGCCTCCGAAAATTAAATAAGTCTGAACTTTAAGCTTATATCAAGCGCTTTTACGGAGTGGGTAAGCGCACCGATGGAAATCAAATCAACGCCTGTGGAAGCTACTTCTTTAAGGTCACGCTCACCCATATTGCCGCTGGCCTCGGTAACTGCGCGTCCTGCAATAAACGTAACTGCCGCTTTCATCTGCTCACAATTCATATTATCAAGCATAATGATGTCGGCACCTGCGTTTAAAGCTTCCGCTACCTGTTCCATATTTTCCGTTTCAACTTCGATTTTAAGTGTGTGAGGCGCGTAAGCTTTAGCCTTCGTAACAGCGTTGGTTATACTGCCTGCGGCGGCTATGTGATTATCTTTGATAAGGATACCGTCGGAAAGCCCGAAGCGATGATTAACGGCGCCGCCTATACGAACTGCATATTTATCAAGCGTCCTTAGGCCGGGCATGGTTTTTCTTGTGTCTGTAACCCTTGCCTTATAGCCTTTTGCGCTTTCCACTGCTATTCTCGTAGCTGTGGCAATGCCGCTTGCTCTTTGCATAAGGTTAAGGGCGGTTCTCTCACCCATCAATATGCTTCTTGCGTTGCCTTTAACGGTGGCAATAACGTCACCCTTCTTTATCACGTCGCCGTCTTTTACCAAGGGGGTGTATTCAACACCGCCGCCCGCAAGTTCAAAGCTCCGTCTTGCTATTTCGATGCCGCAAACAACGCCGTCTGCTTTAGCTTTGAATTCACCCTCGGCAATAGCATCGGCATTAACCGTAGCAACGGTCGTTATGTCGCCGTTGGGCATATCTTCTTCTAAGGACATATTTATAATCTTATCAAATTCCATAATGCTACTCCTCAATAATGTAATGTGCGCCTACGCTTTCTTTTCTGTCAAAAGCGGCTTTTACTATTTTTAGTCCGTTTTGAAGCATATTATAAACCTTGTAGTGATAGGGCGTGGCAAGATATGTATGGTCAAGCTGTTCTTCTAAATCCATAAATTTTGAAATTGCCTTCTCTAAGCCCTTAAAGCTTCTTTCGGGACCGGCATAGGTGGACATGGTCGTTTTTATAATCTTCTCTATTTGCGAGAAAAATTCGTTAGTGTGTACGACAGTTGCTCGGAAGTCGGTGTTAAGGGCAGGATTTTTCGCTCCGCAAGGTTTAAAGTTTTCGTTTATATATCTTGCGGCACGTCTGCCGAATACAAGACATTCCAAAACGGAATTGGAAGCCAATCTGTTAGCACCGTGTATGCCGCTTTCCGCACATTCACCGCAACAGAACAACCCCTCTATGTTTGTGCGACCGTCGGTATCGGTTTTTACACCGCCCATAAAATAATGCTGTGCAGGGCGAACCGGTATGCTGTCAGCAGTAAGGTTTATGCCTTGCTCCGTGCACTGCCTGTAAATGGTGGGGAAGCGATTTGCAAAAAACTCGGTTGTCATGGATGACGTATCCAAGAACACTCTGTCGCCGCCGTTTAACTTCAGCTCTTTTAAAATCTCCCTCGTTACGATATCTCTGGGTGCCAAGTCAGCCAATGGATGCTTTCCTTGCATAAAGGCTTCACCTTTGTAATTGCGAAGGATAGCGCCCTCTCCTCTGACAGCTTCGGAGATCAAAAACAGTCTTGACGGATTATCGTTGGGGATTAAAGTCGTGGGATGGAACTGCACCATTTCCATATGAGAAAGGGTTGCTCCCGCTCTTGCGGCGGCAGCAATTCCGTCACCTACGGCACCGATAGAGTTGGTGGTATACTGATATATTTGACCGATTCCGCCCGTGGCAACAACCAAATTGTTGGTTTTTAAGATTCTATACTCGTTGCCCACCATAACGAGAGCACCGCATACTCCTTTGTCATCCGTAAGTATATCAACAAGATAGCTTTCGGTGAAGAAATGGAGATTTTCTTTTGTAGCGGCAAGTCTGCCCAATTGCTTGGTGGTCTCCTTGCCGGTAGCATCACCGCCGCAGTGGACGATTCTGCGCATATGATGACCGCCCTCGCGGGTAATCAACAAATCGCCCTCGGAGTTAACGTCGAAGGGGATTTGCATATCTATAAGTTCTCTTATATTTTCGGGACCTTCTTCAACTAAAACCTTTACCGCCTTTTCATCGCAAAGTCCCGCACCGGCAATTAATGTGTCTTGTATATGCCCTACGAATTGGTCCTCTTTGCTTATTACGGCGGCGATACCGCCCTGAGCTAAGTATGAGTTGCTTTCGTCGATATTTGCTTTGGTAACTATGGCAACTTGCATTTCGTTATTCAAGTGTAAAGCGCAATACAAGCCGGCGATGCCGCTACCGATTATTACGGCATCAAACGTGTAAGTATCACAGCCTTTTGTGCTGTCGTTATAAATAAAACTTCTCATAAAGCCAACATCCTTTCTATAGGCTTTAAGGCAGCTTCTCTGAGCGCGCTATCAACTATGACCTCACCGCTCATGTTTTCTAACGTGGAAGCAACCATTTTAAGCGTTATAGCCTTCATACTGTCGCAGAAAAGTTGTTTTTCCGAGGGGATATAAAATTTCTTTTCAGGCATCAACATTGCCATACGTTCCGTAACTCCCTGCTCGGTGCAAATTATAAATTCACCGCAAGCGCTGTCTTTGCTGTAATCGATGATTTGCGAAGTGCTACCTATGAAATCTGCCATTTTGCATACTTCGGCAGAACATTCGGGATGTACGAGTATTTCGGCATCGGGGTGTAAGGCCTTGCACGCCTCAACATCCTTTGCGCTTAGTTTGTCGTGTATGGGACAACAGCCGTTGGGGTGGAAATAAAACTGTTTATCCGTAACTTTAGATGCCACGTAAGCTCCTAGATTCTTGTCCGGTATAAATATAACGCTGTCTTCCTTTAAGGATCTTACAACCTTTACCGCGTTGGAGGAGGTGCAACAGATATCGGATACGGCCTTGGTTGCGGCTGTAGAGTTTATATAGCACACAACTGCACTGTCCGGATGCTTGTTCTTTAACTTTATTACATCGTCGGGAGTTATCGTATCCGCCATATAGCATCCTGCGTTAGGGGCGGGAAGAAGCACTTTTTTGTCAGGGCAGAGAAGTGCGGCGCTTTCACCCATAAAGCTTACACCGCAAAACACCAAAACGTCAGCATCGGTGTTTTTGCTTTTTCGTGCCAACTCCAAAGAATCGCCTACTATGTCTGCGATCTGCTGTATTTCAAGAGGCTCGTAATAATGAGCAAGTATTACTGCATTTCTTTCTTTTTTCAGTTTCTCTATTTTTTCTTTGATAAGGTTCATTATAGAATATCCTCCAAGTTATAAGGAGTGTTTTGATAAACGAAGTAGTTAAGCCAGTTTGAAAACAATAAATGAGCGTGGGAGCGCCATTTGCTTACAGGCTGAAGGGAAGGGTCGTCGTTATCAAAATAATTTTTCGGGATTTCGGGATTAAGACCTCGGTCGATGTCCCTCAAATATTCGTTCTTCAAAGTTTCAGCATCATACTCACCGTGACCGAGTACAAATATACTGCGCCCGTCCTTAGAGGCGGCAAGATAAGGGCCGACCTCTTCGGAGTTTGCCAACAAAACAAGTTGTGGGCAGTTTTCTATCTCTTGGGAATAGATACCCGAATATCTCGAATGGGGGGCATAAAACCTTTCATCAAACCCTCTTACCAAGGGGTGAGAAGGAACAAGGGTATCATGTTTGAAAACCCCCGAAACCTTTTTCGGCAAAATATGCTTGTCGATTCCGTACTTATAATGGAGGCCCGCAAAAGCGCCCCAGCAAATATATAACGTGGAGTATACGTTGTGCTTCGTCCACTCCATTATCTCGCACAATTCTTCCCAATAGCTAACACTTTCAAACTCCATGGATTCAAGGGGAGCGCCGGTGATTATAAAGCCGTCGAACTTGCTGTCCTTGATTTTGTCAAAAGTTGTATAGAAAGCTGTCAAGTGTTCTGCGGGCGTATTTTTTGCGGCATAGCTTGACGTAGTTAAAAGCGTAATATCTATCTGTAAAGGAGTGTTGGAAAGCAATCTTAACAGTTGGGTTTCAGTCACGATTTTCGTAGGCATTAAATTGAGAATAGCGATTTTTAATGGACGAATATCCTGCTTTTCTGCCCTGAAGCTTTCCATTGTGAAAATATTTTCTTTTTCAAGTATTTCGGCTGCGGGTAAAGAATTAGGTATTTTAATAGGCATAATAATCCCTCGTATACTTATCTATTTTTCCTATTAAGATTTATTATACCATTTTATGCGCATTTTGGCAATAGTTTTAGCGAATAAACCCCATTATTTTTGTTTGCTAAAGAAGGTGCGTGCCGGGTAATAAAGTTGCATTGAATTTTCGCCTTTTTGCACCTTGTTTTCAAACTCGCAATTTTAAATCTTTTGTGTATATTATGTTAATTAAAAGTTGCCTACAAGCATATTTCATACTTAATTTAGCTAAGTCGGTTAACATAATGAAAATTAGGATTTTATGGAAAAATATGGAAATTTTCCCTATTGCAATCTGTGGCATTTGATGATATGATTGTGTCAAAGCAACCACAACATATAGCACATTTCGACAAATCACTTACCTTTTGTGGTGTATAATGAATAAAAAATAACGGAGATGAGATTGTGACTAAAATTAGAACTTATAAAAAGTTTACCCTTGTTTACAACTTGGAAGAGACAGACGGTAAATATTTGATTTCCATAATCAAGGACGGCGGTGGATCGGAGGAGCGCAGTTCCTATACCGTTTGGGGTGACGAACGGGAATTAAAAGCGCTTCTGTGCCGAATGTGGGGATGCAGTGTAACGCCCATGAGTCTGAAATACATTCTTCAGGATGAAGGCTTTTTGCCGCAGGAAGTGGAAGAAAGCAAGCTTATACATATACCGGCAACGATTGCAAAACGCAAACCGATAAGCGAGGTTGCTTCTGACGAGATGGTAAAGGTGCTTACGGGCAAGGCTTAAAGGCTTGATAGTTAAGCTTCAGTTAATATTCAAAGTGTATATTTCCTATGACGAGTATTAAGGAGATGAATGTTTTGAGTTATAACTACAATGGATACAGACCGAGCTTTAAGGAGCGAATTTACCGTTTCTTCAGCGGAAGAAACGGTTCGGATGCGTTAGCGTTCGCTTTTATTGCCCTTTATTTTGTTGTTTGCGTGATAAATGTTTTCGTATCATCAATCGTATTAACCATTTTTGGCTGGCTTTTGCTTTTTTATGCATGGTTTCGCGTTTTGTCTAAAAACGTTTATAAACGGAGAATGGAAAACGAGAAGTTCCGCAGGCTATTATTTAAATTTACAAACTTTTTTAAAATAAAGCTTCGCGCGTTTAAGGAACGCAAAATTTATGCCTACAGAAAATGCCCTTCTTGTAAATCAACTCTTAGGTTGCCGAAAAAGAAGGGAAAGCACGGTACGCGCTGTCCCCGTTGCCATAAGGAATTTTCGGTAAAAATATAGTTTAAGGTGCAAAAAAGTGGCTCAAACGAGCCACTTTTTCGATTGAATGCAATTTATTTATTATTCTCACACTCTTGTGCTGCCAGCATAATGCCATATCGACCGCTTTCGTAGGTCAATCCGCCCTGCATAAATACCGTGTAGGGCGGTCTGATCGGTGCATCGGCTGACAATTCCAGCGATGAGCCTTGCGTGAAAGCACCCGCAGCCATAACTACGGGGCTTGTATAGCCGGGCATATCCCATGGTTCGGGAGTAACGAAGGAATCCACCGGTGAACCTTTTTGTATTCCTTTGCAGAACGCACAAACGCCTTCTGCGCTTCCCATGGAAACCGTTTGTATTATGTCGGTGCGATACTCGCCGGGTTTGGGATTAACGTCGTATCCCAATGCGTCGAAAAGCATTGAAGCGAATGCGGCGGTCTTTTTGGCTTGACATACGGCGTGGGGAGCGAAGAAAAGCCCCTTTATGATGTTTTTCGTTTGACCCAAGGAAGCTCCGCATTCAAGGCCGATTCCCGGCACCGTAAGACGTGCGGCGGCTAAATCAATAGCTTTTTGAGAACCGACTAAATACGCACCGCTTTCGGCGATACCGCCACCGGGGTTTTTGATCAGCGAGCCTATCAAAAGGTCGCCCTTCGGTTCTTTTTTCTCACAAAACTCACCGTAGCAGTTATCTATAACTACAAATACGTTAGGCTTAATGGATTTAACGAAATCGTAAAGCTCGTCTATTTGTGCGCTTCTCAGACTTGCTCTGTTCATATATCCCTTCGAACGCTGTGCGTAAACTATCTTAACGCCGGGGTTTGCTTCAAGCTCTGATTTTATGGAATCAAAGTCGAAGCTTTTGCCGTCGATAAGCTCGATTTGCTTATATTTAATGCCGAAATCAGCCAAACAGCCGTCTTCAGCTGCATCGCCTATTCCTATAACTCCATCTAAGGTGTCGTAGGGCTTACCCGTTACGGAAAGCATGGTATCGTTAGGGCGTAACAGCGCAAACAGACCTATACCCAAAGCGTGTGTGCCCGATGCTATGCTATGTCTTACGAAACCGCTTTCGGTACCGAACATCATGGAATATGCTTTGTCAGCCAGTTCTCTGCCGTCATCGTTATATCCGTATCCGCTTGTGGGATTAAAATGTCTTTCTGCTAACTGAAGGGTGTTAAAAACCTTTAAAACCCGTTCGGTGTTATAAGCTGATACGGCTTCGTATTCATCAAATTCGTTCCTCAAATTTCTTTCGCATTCCGCGGCCAAATCCAATAATCTTTTGGAAAACATATTATTCAATACCTTCTGTTACCAAAGTTGTAAGAAGCTTTTCGCAAGCCTCTGCATCTTTTAAATCTATCGTTTCAACGGGGGAGTGGATATAGCGTGTAGGTATGGAAATGCATCCTGCGTGAGAGCCACTGCCGGTAACCTGCATGGAACGTGTGTCGGTTCCGCCCCCTTCAAGTATCTCAAGCTGATATTTAATGCCGTTGCGTTTAGCGCAGTTTACCATGGAATCCACCATAAACTGGGAGCAAATAACGGAAGAGTCCATAAGCTTGATAGCCGCACCGTTACCTAATTTTACTTCCATCGCTTTTGCACCCACCGTATCACCGGTAGCGGTAACGTCGATGGCTATTGAATAATCGGGCATTATACCGAAAGCGGCGGGCAAAGAGCCTCTGAGTCCCACTTCTTCCTGAACTGTGAATACGTAATACGTATCGTAAGCAGGTGTCTTTGCGTTTTTGCAAGAAACGGAGGCGATAGCGCATCCAAGTCTGTCATCAAGGGCTTTTGCGGCAATTCGCTTGCCCATAAGTCTTGTTAAATTTGCAACAGGGGCACATAAATCGCCTACTGCAACTTTTTTCATTGCTTCCTTTTTGGAAGAAGCTCCGATGTCGATAACCAAATCCTTAACTTTATAGTCCTTCTTAACGGAAGTGTCAATAACGGTAACACCCTTGGTTCCGTTTTCAAACTTTACGGTTTGATAGGAGCTGTATATGGGGTTGATGCCGCCTACGTTTGAAACTCTTACGTATCCGTTATCGTCAATAGCGGTAACGATAAATCCTATTTCGTCCATATGAGATGCTATCATAAGTTTTTTAGCACTGCTTTTTCCCTTTTTGAATGCGATAACGTTGCCCATTGCATCTACTTTGATGCTGTCGGTATAGGGTTTAAGTTCTTCGCAAATAAGATTTGCCAAATATTTTTCTCTGCCTGATACGGAAAACGCTGAAGTATATCTTTTAATTGTTTCGTACATAATTATATCTCCTTTATATTATCGGCTATAAGTCTTGCTAAGGACAAAACTTCGTCAAAATCAGATGTTTTAGCAACGCATGACGCGGAATGGATATATCTTACCGGTGCGGATATTGCAAGTACCTTGCAACCATTACCTGTGGTTTGATAGGACCTGGCTTCGTTTCCTCCGCATACGGTGGTTTTTACTTGATACTTTACGTCGTTTTCTTCTGCTATTGATACAGCCTTTTCAAAGAAATCTCTGTCGTATATAGTTCCACCGTCCATAACGGAAAGCACGGCACCTTTTCCTACGCAACAAGCTCTCCTTGCTTCGCTGATGCCTGGCATATCTCCTGCGGTGGTGCTCTCGATGATAACTGCTTTGTCAGCATTGAGGGCAAAGGCCGCAGATAAAGCACCGCGACATCCCGTTTCTTCGCATACAGTGAACACGAATACCGTATCCAACTCTCTGTCTTCTTTAATCATTTGACAAAGAACCGCGCATCCGAAACGGTCGTCAATAGCTTTTGATTTTACGAATCCGTCGCCGAATTCTTCGAAATTTGGAACGAAAGTTGCCAAATCGCCTACCGAAACGTATTTTTCCGCATCTTCTTTGGTGGTACATCCGATATCAATGTACATTTCTTCAACGGGGATGCATTTACCGCGCTCCTCGCGCTTTTGCATATGAACGGCTTTGGATGCGATAACACCTAGAATCTTGTTGTCGCCTATAATCAGTCTTCTTGCGCCCAAAACGCTGTTGTTCACGCCGCCGATGGTATCAAAATACAAATATCCGTCATCGGAAATGTATTGTATCATCACGCCGACTTCATCCATGTGCGCGGAAAAAACCATAGGTTTTTCAACGGATTTTTTGCCTTTTTTGAATGCAATCAGGTTGCCCACCTTATCGGTATATAATTTCTCACAATAAGGGGAAATTTCTTCAATTATCGCTTCTCTGACTAAATCTTCGTAAGAAGAAGGCCCGAATAAATTACAAAGTTTTTCCGTAAGCTTTAACATTTTCTTACCTCCTTACAGCGATTTAGCCAAAGCGGCTAATGCTTTAGCTATATTTTCCAAATCTCCCAAAGTTGCAGTCTCCGCTTGCGTGTGCATATTCTTCAGAGGAACCGATATAAGCGCAGTGGGGATGCCGTCTCTTGCTATTTGCAGTACGTGAGCATTGGTGCCGGTTCTTCCCGGCTCTCCTACGATTTGATGAGGGATGTTTTCCTTGTTCAACACCTCGATAAAGTGCTTTGTAAAAGGACGGGAGGTGGTGCCTGAATAAGAAATAACACCGCCGCCTCCTAATTTGTTACCCATCTTTCTAATGGGGGCTTCGGGTATATAGGAGTTTGTAACGTCTATAGCAACCGCATAATCGGGTGCGGCTTTAAACGCAGCTGTGGTAGCGCCGATGTATCCAATTTCCTCGCCGCCGCTGAACTGTGCGATAATATCCACGTTAAGGTCTTCGCCATCTAACAAGTCAAAGGCTTCAAGAATCGTGCACATGGAGATTTTATCGTCCATGCTCTTACCGACGATATGTCCATTCAAAAGCTTTTCTGTGGTCGTTTTATACGTTACAACCGTGCCTATGGGAGTGTTTTCCTCCAAGTATTCCTTGGACATGCCCGTATCTATATACATATCGTTCAAAAACAGCTTTTCGTTGTCATCACTCTCGCGTAAGTGGGGAGGGGTGGATGCAAAAACGCCTGCGATTTTTTCTTTGCCGTGTATCCATACCTCTGCGGCGGATAACACCTTGGTATCGGTACCGCCTATGCCCGATACTTTCAAAAAGCCTCCGTCGCAAATCTTTTTAACCATAAAACCGATCTCGTCCAAATGCGCATCGAACAATATGCTTTTGGCATTGGGTTTTCCGCAACGACGTATGCCTACAAAGCTACCCGTAGGCGTGGTGAAAATTTCATCAAACATATGACCGAAGCGCTCTTTTAGTTCCTCAAAAGCTACGTGCTCTCTTCCGGAAACGGCGCAAATTTCGGTAATGGTTTTTGCTCTTTTAAAAAGCTCCATGTAATCCTCCTTTTATAGTTCGTTAACTAATTTTTTGTATATATTTCCGCGTTCTGCGAAGTTTTTAAACATATCAAAGCTTGCGGCGGCAGGGGAGAGGATGACCGTATCTCCCACTTCTGCAACAGCCTTTGCTTTTGACACTGCATCCCACATATCCGTTGCTTCAAGCACGGAGCCTTCGTATTTGCATTCTGATAATATGTCTTTAATTTTTGGACCCGTGTGTCCCATTAAAATTACGGCTTTTGCCTTTCGTTTAAATAAATCTCCCAAAGGATCCAAGGGTATTTTTTTGTCATAACCTCCGGTTATAACTATCAACTTATTCTTAAAGGATTCAAGTGCGGCTTTTGTTCTGCTTGGACTTGAGTCGATGGAGGAGTTGTAGTATTTTACCCCGTTTAATTCTCTTACAAGCTCTATTCGGTGTTCAACACCGCCAAAGGTTTTAGCTAAGCTTTTGATACTGTCTATCGAAACCAAGCCTTCGGTTGCCGCAATGGCTGCAGCAAAATTTTCTCTGTTATGGGCACCGGGCAATAATATATCGTCGTCGGCAAGAATAAGCTTTTCGCCGTTGTATATACCGTCAGAATGGATAGAGTAATCTCCTTTTCCGACGCCAAAGCTTCTTAAAACGCCGTTGTATTCTGAGGACAGAGTGTTCGTTACGGTGTTGGAAAGATTAAATACACACACCCCGTTATTCCCCTGAAAAGCAAAAATGTTGCGTTTTGCATTTATGTATTCCTCCATATCGCCGTGCCAATCCAAGTGGTTGGGGGCGATATTGGTAATCACGGCTATTTGTGGGGAAACGGACATTTTCATAAGCTGAAAGCTTGAAAGCTCGATTACCGCATAATCATCGGGTTTTATATCGTCCAAGCAGGCGAACAGGTTTTTTCCTATGTTTCCGCCTAAATGTACGGTGTAACCTTCAGCTTCCAAAAGCTTCGCGATCAGTGTCGTGGTGGTGGTTTTTCCGTCACTGCCTGTAACGCCTATCGTTTTGCACGGGCATAGCTTTATAAACTCTTGCATTTCCGTTGTAACTACGGTTCCGTTGCTTTTTGCGGCTATAAATTCGGGCATAAATTGCTTAACACCCGGGGATAAGAACAATACGTCTTCGTCGATTCCTTCCAAATACTTATCACCAACAAAGCATTCAACTCCCAAAGATGCTAATTCTTCACCAAATTCTCCCTTGGTTATGTCCTTGGCATCTCTAACGGTTATGTTGATACGGTGCTTGGAAAACAGGCGAATTATCGGCATATTACTGATTCCAACGCCCACAAACCCTACTTTTCGGTTTGCATAGCTTTTTATGTATTCTTCTAACATAAAAGTCACCTCAAATATTTATTATATACCAAATAAAAAAGATAATCAACCGTTTGACAAAAATAAATTTTTATTGTATAATGTTCTGACAACCGCATCGGACAGTCGCGCGCGGCATACCGAAAGGGACCGTTGTGAGGAAAGTCCGGGCTTCGCAGGGCAGGATAACGGATAACATCCGCCGAAGGCGACTTCAGGGCCAGTGCAACAGAAATAAACCGCCGTACCTCGGTACGGTAAGGATGGAAAGGCGAGGTAAGAGCTCACCGGTGCGGCGGAGACGTCGCAGCCATGTAAACCCTATCCGAAGCAACACCGCATAAAGGGGCGTTAATGCTTGCCCGGCAGCTCCTATAGGTGGCAAAGAAATGCATGGTAACATGCATTCAAGATAGATGACTGTCTTTCAACAGAACCCGGCTTACAGATGCGGTTGTTTTACTATTGATGTTTAGTCTGTATAATCAGTACATTATATTTGTTAGGGTGTTTTTATGCTTATAAAACTTGAACAGTGTAAACCTGAAGTTAAGGAAATGGAGCAAGGAATTGCGGCCTTACGAATTTCCGTTAACGCTGATGCGTTGGCAGAAGAGGTAAGTGCGCTTGAGGAGCAGACCAATGCGGGTGATTTTTGGTCTAATCCCGAAGCCGCACAGCATTTGTTGCGCACTTTAAAGCTTCGCAAGTCCGCTTTAGACTCGTTTTTGAATCTTGAGAATAGATTCGTTGATTTTTCCGAACTGTTTTTTATGACTATCGAAGAAGATGATGAAACGATGGTCGACGACTTGATTTCTGAGTTTGCTTCCATAAAAAAACAGTACGAAGAAGAAAAAATCAAGATATTACTTTCCGGTGAATATGACAACAGCAACTGCATAGTTTCTATACATCCCGGCGCGGGCGGCACCGAGGCGCAGGATTGGGCGCAAATGCTTTACAGAATGTATACCCGCTATGCCGAGAGAAAGAATTTCAAGGTCAAGGTGTTAGATTATCTTGACGGTGATGAAGCGGGCATAAAAAGTGTTACCTTTCTTGTGGAAGGTGAGAACGCCTACGGGTATTTGAAGGGGGAGAACGGGGTTCACCGCTTGGTGCGTGTTTCTCCTTTTGATGCTTCGGGCAGAAGGCACACGTCTTTTGCTTCCGTTGAGGTAATGCCTGAATTTAACGACGATATGACTATCGAAATTCGTGACGAAGACTTGAAGTTGGACCATCACCGTTCCAGCGGTGCAGGCGGTCAGCACGTTAACAAGACCGACTCGGCGGTAAGAATTACGCATATACCTACAGGTATCGTAGTTAACTGTCAAACAGAGAGAAGCCAAGTGCAGAATAAAGAAACGGCAATGAAGATGCTTAAAAGTAAGCTTCTTGAAATTAAGGAGAGGGAGCATCTTGATAAAATCGACGATATAAAAGGCGTTAAGATGAATATTGAATGGGGAAGTCAGATTCGTTCTTACGTGTTTATGCCTTATACTCTCGTTAAGGATAACCGAACAAATTGCGAAACAGGTAATATTACCGCGGTAATGGACGGCGAAATTGATGATTTTATCAGTGAATACCTTAAAATGAAGTGTCAAAACTAAAAATGACATCTATAATGTAGGATGTACGGTGTGCTTATGCACCAAAAAACGGAGGTAATTTATGAAAAGACTTAAAGCGCTTGCCGGCATTTGTTTGTGTTTTCAGGCAATAACTTTTTTTGTGATGCTTATTATGGTTCCAACGAACAATAAAAAGAGAGCACTTGCTCTCGGCGCGTTGGCGGCAGGTTGCGGAATCGCGGGTGCCTATTTATTACTTAAGGAATCCAAGAACTATGAACCTTCCGGCTGTTGCTGTTGCGAAGAAGATTATGACGAGTCGTTCGAGTTTGAAGAGTTCCCGGATGATATAGATTTTTCTTTTACTGACGACGAGCTTGCAGTTGATTAACCATTCTAAATTTGTTATAAATACTTATAGGTTTAGAAGGGTGCTTGTCGGCACCCTATCCTATTTATATTTATTGTTTGAATTGAAAGGAAGATTTTGTTATGAAAAAGGGCGGTATTTCCGTACAGACGGAGAATATTTTTCCCGTTATAAAAAGATGGCTTTATTCCGATAAGGATATTTTCTTGAGAGAGCTTGTTTCCAATGCTTGTGACGCAATAACACGCCATAAGCGCTTGGCATCACTTTCCGAAGCGAAAGAAAGTGTAGAGCCGTACGTAATAAACGTTACCATAAACAAGGAGCTTAAAACCGTCACGATAAGTGACAACGGCGTTGGTATGACCGAAGAAGAGGTCGATAAATATATTAACAATATGGCTATTTCGGGCGCTCTTGAGTTTATTTCCAAATATGAAAGCGACGACAGCAAGGGCGGTGGCATAATCGGCCACTTCGGTCTTGGTTTTTACTCTGCATTTATGGTTGCAGACAACGTAGAGATGGAAACAAAATCCTATACCGATGGCGGTGCCGTGCATTGGGATTGCGTTGAAAGCGGAGAATACGAAATGACCGCCTCGGACAAGGAAACCCGCGGCACGGAAATTTGCTTACACATTAATGAAAACGAGCTTGAGTATTTAGACTATGCAAGAATTAAGGGTATTCTTAATAAATATTGCGCGTATATGCCCTATGAGATTTATTGCATAGAAGGCGATAAAAAGGAAAGAGTTAATGCATCCGAACCTATATGGCAAAAAGCCGCAACCGAGGTAAAGGAAGAGGATTATAACGAGCAATATAAGTCTATGTTTTCCGATTACAGAGATCCTCTGTTTTCGGTACACATTAATGCAGACTACCCTTTGAATTTCAAAGGCGTGTTGTTTTTCCCTGCACAGCGCGGGAATTTTGAGCCGAGCGAGGGTGTAATTAAACTTTTCTATAACTCTGTTTTTGTTGCAGATAACATAAAGGGCATCGTTCCCGATTATTTATCCTGCCTTTCGGGTGCTCTTGACTGTCCCGAACTACCTTTGAACGTTTCCAGAAGCTATTTGCAGGACGATTCGTACGTGCGTAAGCTTTCCGCTTATATAGTTAAAAAAATAGCGGACAAGCTTTGCAAGCTTAAAAATGATGATTTTGATAAATATACAAAGCTTTGGTCAGTTATAAGTCCGTATATTGAATACGGTTGTATCAAAGACGTAAAGTTCTATGAAAGAGCAAAAAACGCCGTACTGTTGAAGAATACCGACGGCAGTTACGTTTCCTTGGATGCGGTGCTTGAGGGTGACGAAGATAAACGTATTTACTATACCACCGACGAGCAGGCGCAGTCCTATTACGTTTCCTTGTTTACTGCGAAGAATATACCGGTTTACTTGCTTGATACGGTTGTTGACAGTCAATTCACCTCTTTTATTGAGAGCAAAAACGATAAAGTAAAGTTCTTGCGTGTAGATTCTTCGACCGACGATTTGGGAAGCGCTGCCGAAGAAGACGATAAGTTAATTAAGCTGTTTGCAAATGCCGCCTCCAAGGACAAAGAAATGGTATCCTTTGCCGCTTTGGGAGAAGATAGTGCACCTGCTCTAATTAAGCTTTCCGAAGAGGGCAGAAGAATGGCTGATATGATGCGTATGTACAGCATGGTCAACGGCGGCGCGGCAAGTATACCCACCGAAGAAGAGCTTGTTATAAATACCGACAGTTCTATCGTTAAAAAACTGTCCGAGCTTAAAAAAGATAAGGCTGTAATAGTGGCAAAGCATATATATTACAACGCTATCGTATCTAACCGCGGTTTGAGCAAGGATGAGCTTTCCGATATGCTGGCAAACAACAAGAAAATGTACGACTTTATATAATTAGTTTGGTTGGGACTGGATATGGTTTTTACTGATTTTCCTCAGATAATAGTTAACTTTCTGTCTTATAAGCTTAATATACAAGGTAGGTCACAGCTTACTGTTAACGAGTATGCTATTGATTTAAGGTGCTTTTTTAAATATATTATAGCGCTAAGGACGGGCGTGTCTGAGGAGAAAGCTGATATAAGCATCGTAGATGCCGCCTATGCAGACGGAATCAGCTCCGACGATATTTACGGGTATTTACTGTATCTTGCACAAAACCGTAAATCCAAACCAACGACGAGAAGCAGAAAGCTTGCCACCATTCGTTCTTTTTATAAGTATCACACCACTAAGTCAAGGCTTCTGAAAAACGATCCCGCCAAGGACGTTGACGCGCCAAGGTTGCCTATAGGTCTGCCAATAGTTATGACGATGGAAGAATCGCTTCAGCTTCTTGATTCTTTAGACCGCTCGGATATTAATTATCAAAGGGATTATTTTATCATACTCCTGTTTTTGAGCTGTGGACTAAGATTATCCGAGCTTGTGGGGATAAATCTTTCCGATATCGATTCCGATTTCACCCGGTTCGTCGTAAGAGGCAAGGGCAATAAAACCCGCGTGTTATACTTTAACGAAATATGCCGCGATGCCTTGAAGCAATATTTGTGTGTAAGACAGCGTTCTACCATAGCAAGAGGAAGACGTGTTAAGGATACGGATGCGCTTTTTCTGTCGCGCAACGGTGTCAGGCTGTCTGCAAAAACCGTGCAATATATGCTTAACAAGCAGCTTGTCGCTTGCGGTCTTGATAAAAGAGGGTACTCGGCTCATAAATTGCGCCATACGGCGGCAACCTTGATGTATAGCGAGTCGGGCATTGATATAATGCTTTTGAAAGAGATATTGGGGCACGCTCAGCTCAGCACTACTCAGATATATACCCACGTAAGGTCAGATGCGGTGCTTGATGCGCTTGAGCATTCACCGTTCAACGTAAAGCGCAAAGAACCTCAAAAGCCTAAGCGCAGGCGTAAGCCTATGTTTGACGATGACGATTTTGTAAGCGAAGACACAAGCGGTTTTTTGTTTGATGGAACCGAAGAAGAGTTTAATTCCCGGGAGGATACATAATGGTAACGGTAAAGCATTTAATATCGGGATACGAGGTTTTATGTGACGGCAGAGTAAAGCCGTCTTCAATACTAAAATTTATGCAGGATGCCGCTACGGTAGATGCTAATAATTTAGGTGCCGATTATACAAGTATGCGCCGTGATGATATGATTTTCGTAATCACAAAGCTTATGGTGCGTTTTAAGCGTATGCCTATGCTTAACGAGCTGTTAGAGGTTCGCACTTGGAACGGAAAAATTCAAGGCGTTTCGTTTAATCGAGAATTCGTTATGACCGTTAATGGCGAAGAGGTTGCAAGAGCAACAACGCGTTGGGTTCTTGTAAGCTATTCGGGCAGAAGAATTTTGCGCCCCGATTCGCTGAAATGTTCCGTGTTAACAAATCCCGATGAAGAAATCGGCATCGAACCTGAACGCAGAATAAAGCCCACCGAAGAAAACATACTTACCGTTTCGTATTCGCCTACGTTTACCGATCTTGACTCCAACGGTCACGTTAATAATACCAGATATGCCGATTTTCTCGTTGATTATTGCGGCGTAAACTTACTTGAGAAAAATATCGAAGGATATGAAATACATTTTGCATCCGAGCTTGTCCCCGGTGACACGGTTGAAATCAAAGCCTTTAATGACGACGGTAAGGTATCCGTTATAGGCACTAAAGGCGATAATAAGCAGGCGTTTGCCTCTTACATTGCTTTGTCCGACAAATAATGCTTGATTTATAACGATATTTATTGTATAATCTCATAAGCAAGGAGGTGCAAGAATGCAGGGCAAAGTTCCGGGTGTAATTTCAAACAATAAAAAAGCATATCACGATTATTTCGTGGAAGATACCTACGAAGCGGGAATAGAGCTCTGCGGCACCGAGGTTAAATCTCTCAGAAACGGCAGGGTTAATTTAAAGGATTCTTTTTGCCGTATAAAGGACGGAGAGATACTTGTTTACGGTATGCATATAAGTCCTTATGAAAAGGGGAATATTTTCAATAGGGAACCGATGCGTCCAAGAAGGCTTTTGATGCACAAAAAGGAAATATTAAAGCTGTTTGGGCTCGTAGGGCAACAAGGATATTCCCTAATCCCGTTAAAGCTTTATTTCAGCGGTAAATGGGTCAAAATGGAAATAGGTCTTTGCAAGGGCAAAAAACTTTATGATAAAAGGGAAGCCGATGCAAAACGGTCAGCTCGGCGTGAAGCGGAGCGCCACGGATAAAAAACAAGGGGGCGTAAAGGTTTCGACGGGGAGTTTGAGCTGCGATAAGCGTGCAGAAGAGCGTGACTTCTATAAAAAACGTACTTTTAAAAAACAAACGACAACAATAAAGTTGCTTTAGCTGCCTAATTTAGGTAGCCGTCATACCGCGGAGTACTGCGGCCGCGGATATGGCGTCACTTAGCAGTGAACGTGAGCGAGTGAAAGCTTTGACGCGCGCCATGAATTTATGAAGCTACCAAACCCTATAGCCTGACGGTTGGCGGTAGGGTGAGGGAATATAAATAACCGTCTGCGCACGGAGAAATTCGCAAGGATTGCTTTTCGGACAGGGGTTCGATTCCCCTCGCCTCCACCAAATGGACATTGCACGAACACCTACTATTTCAAAGGTGGTTTCGCCATAGAAGAGTTCTTGTAATGTTACCACAAAAACGAGAGTCAAGGTTTAAACTCCTTGGCTCTCGTTTTTTGCTATTCGTCTTTTTATCAGTTTGCGGCGCTTTGTTCTTTGTTTGTATTAGTGCTTTCGCTCTGAATAAATTAAATTTCAGACAGAATCCTTTCAAGTGTGGTTTGGATCGCTTTTTTATCTGCTTTATTTCCCATTACGCGGAGGGTATAAAAGACGTTGTTATTTACCCAGTATGCAGTTGAATCGCAGTAGTTCTTTTGATAGTGTTCGTCGTTGTTCATTTCATCGGTGCTTACGATCAGTACGGGAGCTCCCGCGCTTGTAGTTCCCGTTTTTTCTTCATAATCGGCGCATCCGTTGCGTGTATTGCCCGTTAGGTAGTTACCGCTATCTGCAATCAAGGTTGCATTCATAGTTATTTTTAGTTCTTCAACGCCGTAACCAGCGGTGATACTTATATTACTGACTTGCCCGTCTGCTTCTAATATGGAATTGGCAGATATCATAACGTGCTTTGCGGTATCAATTGTTTCTGTTCCGAAGCAGTTGGTCTTTTTGAGCCACCCTATCGATTCGATGGGATTGTTTACGGTTAATCCAATTGCCTTTTCACATTCATCCCATGTGTCGTTATGGATGTTGATAAATCCCCATAAATGGCTTGATGCAAGCCGTTGCTCTTCGGTCAGTGTTGAATAGTTCTTCTGTTCCCGCTTGATTTTGCTTGCAAGTTCTTGTCCCATAGAGGAAAAATCGGTACCGTTAAGGTATGTGCCGACCTCGTAGGACGATTCCAAACTGTCGGATCTTTTGTCTAAAAGCTGTACGGTGCGGTAGGTTACCGATGATGTTAGTTTATAATCGTCGCCTCCTTCGGAAAAACACAAAGCGAGGGTTACGGTTGTAGCCATGACTACGCTAAAAATAGAAAGTACGACTATCAATCTCTCGCGCGATTTTTTGCCTTTATCTCGGTTGTTAAGCCATGAAAATAATAGCGCGGTTGTGCATCCCGATAACAAAATCACCAATAAATCTATTGGAGAAAATACGACTGTGGGCAGGGCTTCGAACAGAAGTCCCGACCCTAAAATATATAAATGTCCGTTGAGCAAAACCATTTCGCCAATATACATCAGTAACGTCATTATTGATGCAGAAATTGACGGAATCAAAACCGACAGAGCATATCGCTTTCCTAAAAAAACGAACCCGCAAACACGCCCGCCGTTACGCCAAACAACATAAAGAATATTGTCATTAACGTGGCGGATAAAGCGGATACTTGAAGGCCACCGTCCCTCCAAAATGCCGTAAAGCAAGCAAGGATGCAAAGGCCAAGGAAAACAACGGAACATATTGACTGCAGAACTAAAGCCTTACAACGCTTCCTGTCGCCGCTCTTGATCATTTGCCCAAAACCGTATAAACAGTTCAAAAAGGTAACGATCAGCAAAACGGAAATAACGTAAAAGTGAAGCTTAAATGCAGGGGTATAGTCACCCATCAAAATATCGATCGCCGTTTTTGTCTTATATGTAATTACGTTTTCTCCCCACCCTTGCGGAGGAATATAGCACATAGACATCTGCCAATTTTCCAATGAGGTAACGGTTTCGGCAGTAGATACAACAACTTTCTGTTCAAACAGCAGTTCTAACGCGAAGAAGATGCCTACTGCGGAAACAACCCCACCGGCAAAGGCGAACCGCTTAAAGAATCTGATAAACAAGGGCATCAAAAGGACAGCGAGAATGATGGCAACGCTTATGGGTGTATAAGGAATGATATATTTCGGATAGTTTTCTTTTGCAACGATTCCGTTTACAATCATATCAGTAATCACGCGGACACCCATTGATAATGGGTAATACGATGCGATCAAAACACCAAGGCACGATAGCAGATAGTATCTGTTAAACGATTTGCTTTTCATCTTTCTTCTCCTTTCATCCTGCATTTGTGAGTAGTACGTAGAATATGACGCTGATAAGTGCAATAAATGCCGCGAGGGAAATCCGGGTTAATTTCTTAAAGGACAATATGTTTTCAATGCGCGTCCGTATTCTTGCACCGCCAAAAGCAGATGCAAATACCGTCGCGCCTTGTTTGGAATCCAGCAACACCGAAGCATATTCCTTAGACCGATCAGCACCAAGCTTTACAAGTACACGCTCGTCACAGGATAGCTCAAGATCTGCAAGGAATGCCCTTAATAACATCCAGGAAAACGGATTGAACCAGTGTACTGCAACAATCAGAAATGCGATCATTCTCCATAGGTTGTCAAGCCCCCGGATATGTGTTTTCTCGTGCTGAATGATGAGCTCAATATCTCTGTCCTTGTATGATGCCGGCAGCACGATCTTGGGCATTAAAATGCCGTATACAGCCGGCGATGTAATTTTCTCCGAAAGAAAAATATTGTCCCGCAGGTGTTTGGAATCCTTGATTTCATATAGCGTAGTGAAATAAATCACTGTAAGCATCAAAATAATGGCCAGAGCGACGACCGCCCAAATTACAGAGGCAATACTGAAGATGTTCTCCAGAACATTCACCTTATAGGTGATCGGGAAATAGGAGTTCGCTGCCATAACACTATTCATCATCGAGAACGATATATCGTCTGTTGGTTGAAACACGACAACGGTTCTTGTGGTGATTTTGGACAGCAATGACATCAGACTGTAAGGACTATCCAGCCCCAGAGGAACTGTCATCCGCAAGAAAGGAATGATCCACAGAAAAGTGGTCAACCTTCTGGGAATCCGCTTTGCCAGTCTGACGAGCATAATCAGCAGGCCGGTCAAGGCAGCTGTTATACTCATATTGAATATCCAATAGAATACTTCCTGCAGCATAGCCGTAACCCGTTGTCGATCAACTTGCGCAGCTCATTGATTTCTTCATCAGACAAAGGTTCGTCCTCAAGCAGAGCAGA
>JAFQHW010000009.1 GCA_017397805.1 Clostridia bacterium
ATGTATTTGCTCCACAACAAAGCGAACGTTCATCCCTTCCGACTGATGCCCGTGCTTGTGGGACTCGGCGGACTCGGTTTTATTCTGATGATCGCGACCTCCTACGTTTCCTCGCTTGCTTACGTTGCCTGTGCGCTGATCGGATTTGGTATGGCGGCTTGTATGCTCGCTCCGCTTTACGGTGTGCCGATCATGAAATCCTATCCCTCAAAATACATACCTTGCGCTATCATCGGTCTTGCGCTCTCGGCTGTTCTCGTTCACGCCGTGATTGCCGAGATATTCCTCGGCGCACCTACCACGCTGTACATCTTCTATGCGGTGATCATGGGTGTGCTTGTGTTCGTGTTTACGCAGGTGGAGCCGTTTTTGATGTTCGCCCTTCGCCGTAGGATCACGGACGAGGAAGCCGTTCCCGCAGAAGCGGAAGAAGCGGTCGTTGTTCCCACCACAGAGGTCGAAACGAAAACCGAGCCTGTACTTACTGCCGAAGCAGACACCTCGGACGATCCGCTGCTAAAGCTCAGCCCGAAGAAGCGCGAGGTTGCGAAGCTTATATGTCTTGGCTATACCAACAAGGATATTGCAACGACTCTCTTTCTTTCGGAGCATACCGTTAAGGATTATGTGAAGGATATTTATATTGCGCTTGATGTTCACAGCCGCATAGAGCTTGCCGCTTTGGTTAACAACTACCGACTGGCAATGAAGAAGTAATAAACCGTTCAGATATACCCGAAAGGAGTTGTGCGCTTGACACTTACTGATAGATAAAACAGGATTATTGACGAACAGCAAATCAGTAAGGCAGATCGCCAAGGATACTGGCTTTACCGTTAATACGATGGGCTGTTATCTCAAAAAGGCGTACAAAAAGCTGAACGTCCACAGCCGCCGTAAGCTGGTCAAATTGCTTGATAGAATTGGTGTAACAGAAAATCATTTACAAAGACAGCGCAAAAACAACGTCCCTTGAAGACGTAACCGCTTCTCCTATAGGTTCAGATTTAAACACTGGTGCTCCGCCAAAAAGAAACGACAATCTTCTGTCGAAAATTGTCGTTTCTTTTTTGTTCTCTTCGTTCTTCTCTCTTCTCTAAAACTGTCGTTTCCGGAGAAAAGGTAGCTTTGCTTCGCAAAGCATTAAATGAGGAACGAATTTTTGGGGTATTGAGAGCGCCGCCGGGGGCGGATACAGCGAGCTGTTAGAGTTGAAGCGGTCGGATTTTTGCGCCGAAGCGAATAAGCGTAGGCGAACAAAAATACGGACACCGCGAAATCCAATCATGTATCGAAGCTATACGACTATCGTCGATAGCTATTTTTATGTTTGTATTTACTTTTGATTTGCTTTGTGATATAATGATGGTAACATACAAGAAATGAGGAGAACCAAATGAAAAATATGTTAAAACCGACTTTAAGTTTCATAATTGCCATCTTGATGATGTCGGTATTTTCTTTAACTGCATTTGCAGAGACAGAGATCCTTACGTCCGGTTCCGATGTTTTTCCACCCAGTGACCAGAAAGTGAAATTCCTTCCGTTTAACACCATGTTAAAAGAAAACGGCGGACTTTTATTTACAACATTGTTAGTCGGAATTGCATTGGGAATAGGCGGCACTTTGTTGGTTCAGCATATTCGCCGCAAGAAAAAATAATGAACATTTTTGCTTTCATTGTTGCTTTTTGTGCGGTTGTATTCGGAGCGATGACCGTTTTTAAGCAACAAACTACGTTGTTTTATAAAATCGTTGTATTTTCCGCAGGCTCGTATTTTTTGGCGGTGATTTATCGGGTTCTTTATGCGATTTTAATACCCGTTCCCGCCTTTCACGCAGGGTATTTAACCTATGCAGGCACGTTTTTGTTTTTGCTTAGTGGCTTCTTTGCCGAGCCAAAAGAGGCTTTTAAGGGAATAAAAACACGCGCAAAAGTGCCGGCAATGATACCTGCTCTGGTTATCATTGCTTGGGGTGTATGGAATACAACAAACGGGCATAGCATTCTTTCGCAATTATTATTACTTCCCGTTGCGCTGACTGCATATTACGCGTTTTTGGGGCTGCTTATTCCGTCAAAAGCCGATGAATATGCCTATGCTATGCGTGTTTATCATATTATTGTCTTGCTGTTCTGTTTGATGCAGCCTATTATGTTGGTGTCTATGCTCACTCGTGAACGCACGACCTTGCCGATTTTGTTCCATTCGGTGTTATCGGCGGCTACGGTGATAACCGCTTATTGGGGGTGCAAACGATGGTCTATATAATTTTCATTTGCTTTGCTGTTCCCTTGGCGTTGATGCTCCCGATTATAAAGGGGCAATCTCGTTCGTTAATTCTGTTTATGCTTATCGGTGCTTTTATGGCGGTAAGTTCCGCGGAAATCAACAGCGCGTTGGGCTTGTTGTTTCATCTCCCTGCTTATGATATATCGTTGAGAATTGCACCTGTAACAGAAGAATGTATGAAGGCGTTGCCTGTGCTGGCTTATGCATTTCTGTTCAGTGATGATAAAAAAATCGTGTTGCCACTTGCCATGTCATTGGGAATCGGATTTGCGATTTTGGAAAACACCTATTATTTAATCAATTCTTTTCAACGAATCAATCTGCTGTGGGCGTTGATACGCGGAGTTTCTTGCAGCCTTGTTCACGGTTTATGCACCTATTTGGTAGGTTGCGGTATTTTATATGTACGAAAAGAAAAAAGACTGTTTTTTGCAGGAACATTCGGATTATTGACGATTGCTATAACCTTTCACGCCACATACAATTTATTGGTATGGTCTGAATGGAATGTGGCGGGCGTGCTTTTGCCAATAGTTGTCTATGGGATTATATTACCGTTTCTATACAGCAAAAAATTAAAACAACTTTTGTTTCGTTCGGAATAAACCGTTGTGCATATAGGTGGCAGAGCTCCTTCTCCGCCAAAAAGAAACGGCAATTTTCGACAGAAGATTGTCGTTTCCGGAGAAAAGAGAAGAGAAAAATGATAAAAGAAAAGGTAGCTTTGCGCTGCAAAGCATTAAATCATCAATTTTTCGTAAATTCAAAAACTTATATATAGATATTTGTTTTATTCTATCTTTCCAAAAGACAGCAATTCCAACGAATTGCGGTCTTAATTTTACACTATAAACAGTTCGATAAATAAGAATTTGACGGAGTGTATAATGAGCAAAAAATTAACCGAAATGAGTTTAGAAGAACTGTGGCAGTTGTTTCCTATCATTTTAACAGAACATCAAGAGTGTTGGAAAGAATGGTATTTGGAAGAAGAAACCC
>JAFQHW010000065.1 GCA_017397805.1 Clostridia bacterium
GGGTTCTTCGGAGGGTTCCTCGGAGGGTTCCTCGGAGGGTTCTTCGGAGGGTTCTTCGGAAGGTTCTTCGGAAGGTTCTTCGGAAGGTTCCTCGGAGGGTTCTTCGGAGGGTTCTTCGGAAGGTTCCTCGGAGGGTTCTTCGGAAGGTTCTTCGGAGGGTTCCTCGGAGGGTTCCTCGGAGGGTTCCTCGGAGGGTTCTTCGGAAGGTTCTTCGGAAGGTTCTTCGGAGGGTTCTTCGGAGGGTTCTTCGGAAGGTTCTTCGGAGGGTTCTTCTACGGAAGCCGTATAGGTGCCGTAGGCTTCCAGCTCGTCAAGCTGGAGGACGTATTTGCCATCGGTGGTAAGGGTCACTCTAAGACTTACCGCATCCTTAATATCCACGGTCGCGGTCAAATCGTAATACTGCTCCTCAAAGGTGTCCTCATCCAAGGGTGCGGTTTGGATAAGCGCTTTAGACGTGGTATAAGCCGCGCTAACGTAGGTTGTACCGTCAACGCTGTACTCTATACCCGTAATTTGATGTCCGCGGCTGGATGCTTCACGGGTGCACTTTACAACCACGGAATCTATATCCGCCGACGACTTCAAATCAAAGGTGAGCACGGTAGTGGAATAGGTACCCGCATACTCCACGGTTACGCCGGGCACGCCGTAGTTACCGTCCCAAGCGTTTTCGCCGTCGCCGCGGTAGGCGCCGTCGGTCAGGTAGTAATCGTTGTCGGTGCAAGAACCGAGATATGAATTATATACCGAAGTATAGGGCAGGTCTAACAGTAAATTGTTTCTTTCGGTGGGAAGGGGTTCGTCGGGGATGTCCTCAGAGGGTTCCTCAGAGGGTTCCTCAGAGGGTTCCTCAGAGGGTTCCTCGGAGGGTTCCTCGGAGGGTTCTTCGGAGGGTTCCTCGGAGGGTTCTTCGGAGGGTTCCTCGGAGGGTTCTTCGGAGGGTTCTTCAGAAGGCTCTTGGGAAGGTTCCTCGATTACTTCGGGTGCGTAGGCTTCTATCTCATCCAGATGGAGGGTGTATTTAGAGCCGGGGGTTATTGTCAATCTGAGGTTTACCGCGTCCTTTATGCTAACGTCGGCGGTCAGGTCATAGTACTGGATCGCTTGGGTTTGGCTGTGGGTAGGTGCGCCGTCAACTGCGGTGGAGGTGGCGGTAAAGGTTGCTTCCTTATAGTTGGTACCGTCGGTGCTGTACTCAACCTTTTCCAAGCTGTAACCTCTGTTGGAGGAGGAGCGAAGACGTTTTATGACCACCTTGCATATATCGGTCGGATTATCAAGGTTGAAGGTTATTACGTTTTGGTAGCCTGTGCCCGAATACTCAACGGTTACGCCCCTTACGCCGTTATTGCCGTTCCATTCCACCGTGCCGTCGCCGCGGTATGAACCGTCGGTAAGCTGTGAGCCGCTATCCTTCAACGATGAGTTATAGCTGTTGTAAACCGTGCTGTAAGATTTACCGCGCAATACGTTTTCGTCGGAAGCGGGCTGTATAGGTGAGCTAACCTCGGAGGAGGTGCTGTCCGACTCCGTTTCGCTGTCGGAGGGGGTAGTGCTCGTATCGTCGCTCTCGGTGCCTGCCACAAGTCCTATGTAATTATTTATCTCCTGAGAGAAAGCCGTGTTGTATTCGCCCGTATATATATCGTAGGTAGACTCGTATTTAAAGAAGACGTAACCCTTTGCTTTTGCGTGAGCATCAACGTACTTTATCATACGGGCAATATTGTCTTTGTAGTTATACCAGCCGGGATCGGTTGAACTGTAGGTTGCATTATTCTCCGCTCTATAGGTTGCGATACCGATAACCAAATCTACCGCGTCGGTAGTACACATTGCCGCCCAATTATCGGTACATATATCAAACTTAGCGGGATCCCAAGAATAATCAAAGCTCCAATAAACCTGAGGACAGATATAGTCCACGTAACCGGGGGTGGAGCACCAGGTTTTTACGTCTGCACAGAGGTAACCCGTTTGGTTGTTGTCGATATTACCCGCGGGGGAGATACCAAACACCAGCTTATCGTTATATTCGTGCATAGCGGAATAGATACCGCTTACCAAGGTGTTAACCTGCTGACGGCGGAACTCTTTTCTTACGGAAAGGCTGGAAGCGGAGCCGTAAGAGGAGCCGTAAAGGTTAAACGCCGCCTGGTCGAAGGCAAGGTCAGTGGATTCGGAATCAATACTTACGTAGAAGTAGTCATCAAAATGGATACCGTCAATATTGTATCCTTCGCAGATTTCCATAACGCCGTCGATAACAAGCTGTCTCGTTTCGGCATAGGCGGGGTTAAGATAATATCTGCCGTCCACGTTAACGATGTAAGTACCGTTCTTGCTGCTGTCGTTATACCACTGCTTGAGCACGTACTGAGAGTTAACCGCACTTAGCTGTGAGGTAGTCAAAAGACGCATGGGGTTAAGCCAAGCGTGTACGGAAATATCCTTCTCGTGAGCTATCTCAAGGAACACCTCCAAAGGGTCGTACGCAAAGGCGCTGTTGGTACCGTTGTAGGCAGTACCGCTTATTACATACGGAGAAGGGGAATAGTATTGAGAGGGATATAAAGAATCGCCGTAAGGACGCATTTGGAGCATGACGGTATTGAATCCGTCGCGGCTCAAACCGTTTATCATCTGCTCTACAAGCTCTCTGTACGAAGACTCACTTCTTTGAGAAGTGCCGTCTTTGAATAAACTGGTATATGCAGTATATTGGTACAGCCATATACCCTTCATATTTTCGTAATTGACGGGTGTATAAAGTCCGCTGCTGTCGCCGGGCTCTTCATCACTTGCCGTAACCGCAAATAAGTCACCGGGTATGATAGACAAACAAAGCATAAAACAAAGCAAAAAAGCCGTAATTCTTTTCATAATGCCCTCCTTTTTCACCTCTCATCACGTACAGTTTACCACATGGGCTATTTCGTGTCAAGGAAAATTGTAAAATTTCCACAAATTAATGTATTTTTAATAATTGCATATTGTGCTATATTCCTTGCTTTAATATCAAATCCGTAACGAACACCGTAACGCAGGAGATCAAAGCGACCACCGTAAGTCCTTTTTTCATAACGGCAAAAACCATGCCTACTCCTAATCCCGCGGCGGCAGATACCACGTTGCCCGTTGCATAAAGTGCCGCAGGAAAGGTCATAGCCGAAAGCACGGTGTAGGGTATGTAATACAGAAAGGAACGCACATACACGTTGCTTATCTTCTTCTGCACCGCCGCAAAGGGGATGGCTCTTATCAGGTACGTAGAGCCTGCAAGGATCGCCAAATATATCCAAAACTCCTTACCGTTCATGAGAAGCTTCCTCCTTTACGGGGAATAAGAACGCACCCAACAGTGCCGCAACCACCGCACAAACGCTTATGGCAAGGCCGCTTGACAGCTCCTTCAGAATTGGCGTGTAATAGAAAAGGCAGCTAAGTCCCACGGACACAGCCACGACCGCCAGCAAGGAGCGTGATTCCTTTGCATCCGGCGCAACTATCGCCACGAACATACCGTAAATGGCGATGCATAAAGCGTTCATAACGCTTTCGGGTAACACGTTGCCCAAAAGACTGCCCGCAAGGGTACCCAAGGTCCAACCGATATAGGGCATAACAGCAAGTCCCGCAAAAAACTTCGTGCTTACTTCCCGTTGGCAGGCGGCAACGGCAAAAATCTCGTCCGTCATAAAAAAGCCTAAAAGCCAACGCTTTATGCCCTTAAATTCCGCAGTCGTAAGCTGAGATAAGGATACGGACATAAAAGAGTATCTTATATTTATTGTAAGCTGTGAGATAAGCATTTCCGCATATTGACCGGGGACGGTCATTATATTTATACCCGCCAATTGACCTGCGGAGGTAAGGGTGGTCATGGAAATCAAAACCGCTTGCCACCAGCTAAACCCTGCGGAAACAGCCATAATACCAAAGGTGAAGGAAACGGAAAGATACCCAAGTCCGATGGGCACTCCGTTACGGACACCTCTTAAAAACTGTTTCATAGTTCAAACTTCCGTTGCTTTAAATTTATTGAGAGAGAAGTCCCTCCATAGATTCGGGGTTCTTCCATATACCCTTTTGCTTTGCCGCCGCGTAATCCCTTAAAACGAAGGTCCACGCATTGTAGGCGTATTCGGTAAGATGGCACGCAAAGGAGGCAGAGCCGATGTCACTGCAAAATTCCGTTCCCAAGCATTTACCGTCATCCAAAAGCACGGAGGAAACGTCTATAAAGTCCAAGCCGTTTTGGTTGCAGTAATCCAAAACCCTTATGTTAAGGTCGCTTATACTGCCGTTGTTGAGCTTGTTTCTTCCATTATCGCCGGACGAATGAAGGTAGGTGTTACTGAGCACTACTACCTCGGTAGCGGGATATTTTTCGTTCAGATCCTCAACCAAGTCAACGAACAGATTATAGGTTTCCAAAATACCCGTCATACCGTCGGAATATATTGCTATATCGTTAAGCGCCATAAGAGACAGATAAACCGTACCTATCTTCATTTCACCTACCGCGTCGCTTATGCTCATAGGCGTACCCGCATAAAGGGGCAACGCGCAGTCGGGACTGCTTGCGGTTTGATTGGCGTTGTTGTAAAAGCTGAAGCTGGCGGCAGCAAAGAACTGCGCCTTGCCCAAAAAGCCTGCATCGGAGGCTCTTTTTCTGGTTACGAAATTGCTGAAGTGAAGCATTATGGAGTTGCCTACGAATACGCTGTTGTGGAAGTACGCATCGTTCAAGTCGTAATCCATCTCATAATACTGTCCGAAATATTCCGCACGCTCCGCATAGCTTTTATCAAGGATTTCGGGCCTTACATAAACCTCAGTATATACGGAACTTTCCTCGTCCTTGCTTTCTTCCGTGGCGGGCGAGCTTTCCGAGCTTTCCTCGGGAATTTCACTTTCGATAGGAGCTGCAGAAGACGAGCTTTCCGTTTCCATTTCCACGGGAGTACAGCTCCACAGCATTAAAAGTGCCAAAAACAGACATATCATTCTTATGGATTTTTTCATAGTTCTTCCCTTTCAATTATCTCTGCCGCTTTTTTAAGAAGGGCGGCGCTCGTATTTATACCGCTGTTGTGTGCGTAATCGTAAAGCTTTTGCAAAAGCACACCCAGCTTTTTACCCTTTAACGGTAACGATTCAACTTTAACGTCCAAATCCTTTATGTGCAAAGGAAGGTCGCCTTTTCCCAATCGTTCCAAATAATCGCCGTAATTTTCGGTAACGAAAAGTCCTTTTTCCTTGGAAATCATACACATCATGGCGGCGTTTTCCAATCCGTATTCCATAGCGCACCGCGCAAGCTTTGCCTTGGTTTCGATTCCCTCTCCGTAAATCGCCAAAGCCGCCGCCTTTACGGCCTTTTTAAAGCCGTTATCCGCTTTTAAGGACTCCGCGCAGGCAACGGCGCCTTCTATACTGCCGCCGTATTCCGCCGTAAAAACGGGAAAGCGAAATCTGCGGGGATACTTATCGACTTGGGGCACGTCGCTTTTAAAGGAGAAAATATGCTCATATACTTGATAATAGCGTTTGTTGATGCCGTCTGCTTTTTCGGAAGCAAACAACAATCCAAGCTCCGAAAATATCCGCTCTGCCGCTAACTTCCTCACTAAATGCGCTTTGCTTTTCATGGCGGAGGCTGTTTCTTCTTCCACCTCAAAGCTAAGTTGTGCGGAAAACCTCATAGCTCTCAGTATCCGCAGTGCATCCTCTGAGAAGCGCCGTTGGGCACTGCCTACGGTGCGAAGTATCCCGTTTTTTATATCTTCTTTCCCTCCGTAAAAATCGAGAAGTCCTTCGCTTGGACTGTAAAACATGGCATTGACCGTAAAATCTCTGCGAGCGGCATCCTCTTTCGGGTCGGCAGTAAACGTCACGCCGTCGGGACGGCGGAAATCGCTGTACGCGCCCTCCTTGCGGAAAGTGGTTATCTCTGCTTTAAAGCCATTACAGATAACCGTTACCGTTCCGTGTTTTATCCCCGTGGGGATCACCTTGCAATCGGCAAACAAAGAAGCCGTTTCATCGGGCAACGCATCCGTGGCTATATCGTAATCGGAAACGGGTATCCCCATAAGGCCGTTTCTTACACAACCGCCCACCAAATACGCTTTTTTGCCCGCATTTTTATATCTTTCAAGTATTTCTTCAAGCCCTTTCGGAAGTGCCGCTTTTTCCATACGGTACCCCCTATACGCTTATCCACGGAAGAGTCCAGTCCGCAACCAAAAACAGCTTGCCTTCCTCTTCCCTGAAGCTTACCGAAAAACCGTCGGTTATCACCGAAAACGATTCTTCGTCTTTGATCTTGTATTGAGTGCACACGATAGGGAAAACACAGTGGTACCTCTGGGTAAAAGGTGCATCGCCGGGAAGATACGCCCACACGCTTTCAGCCTTTACGGGGTCAACGCCTATACCCGAAAAGAACCGCGCAACAGGCTTATCCGTACAGCGAATCTTCTCCATGTAATTTCTGCAAGATGGACAGCAACACTTCGTATTTACATAGCTTCTGTCTTTGTACAAAGCTTTCGTGGCTTCCACGTCCACTTCGGCAGAATTTTTACCCAAATTTAAAACCACGGTCACTCCCCCTACTTTCATTGCTACATTATATATTATCACACAAGCAAAAAATATGCAACTTTATTTTTGTAAAAGGAACGTATTTTTGACCTTTTACCCCTTGAAAAAACGGCGGTCTATACCCTATTAAGGCACATTAAGACGAAAAGTATTGACAATAGGCAGTTTTTGTGTTATAGTATCGTCGTAGTATGCAATTTAATTTGGTGAATAGCGGCATTTTTCACCCCGCTTTTCCTACGACTTAAAATAGGAGTCTTTTTGATGAAATCCACTTTAATAAAAGCTTTTTCCGCTTTGCTTGCGGCGGCTTTGGTTCTGGGTGCTATCGCCTTCGGGATAAGCTCCATGTTCAATGCGGAAATAGCTGAAGCTGACAGCAAAACGCCTCCCGTTTTGCAATCTCTGCATCAGTACGGAGATACCGCCCCCGTAGGCGAAGTTCCCGAAACCGAGGAGGATAATATCTACGACAATTTGGATCTTGTGGTAGATAACACTACTTTACCCTCCCTCTCCCCCAACGGCAGTGTTCTGATGGGCGGCATAACCATGCCCGCAATGCCTGAGAAGAACGAATCCGCAAGCGGTAATAACAATACCGGCAGTAACAACAACGATAACGGTAATAATAACGGCAACGGCAATGGCAACAACGGTACCGGCAACAGCACCACCACACCCGCGCCCGAAGATAACGACAAGCCGCAAGAAACGCCGGTTACCACCCCTACCGTAAGCTCATCACAGCTTATAAACACACTTTTAAGCAGAAATTACGGCAGTGGCATACAAACCTTCGGCAACATAAGCGGCGCCGATACGTCCGCGCTTTATAACGCTATTCATAAAGGCAGTAATACCTGCTCTTTCATAGCCATAAGACTTTCCGACGGTGCATCCGTTACATATAACGTTAACCGGACCTACAGATGCGCTTCTTCTTATAAGTCCTTCGTTTCCCTTTATACTTATAAGCAGGCGGCGGCAGGTGCTTTGAATATGAACACCGGACTTAAATATACCTATGCCGATTATTACGGCGGCTCCGGCATCATCAAGAGCAGTGCCATAGGTACGGTTTATACCTTGCGCCAGATAGCGGATTATTCCATAAGATACAGCGATAACATCGCATTCACAATGCTTCAGCGTTATATCAACCGCGACGGGTTGGTTGAGTATGCAAAGAGCTTGGGTTGCCCCAACGCTGAGGGGTTTGAGTATTCCTGGCCTAACGTTTCCGCCCTCGATGCGGCTATTTGGTGGGCTGACCTTTATGCGTTTTCCAAAAGCTCCGCTTTAGGTGCAGAGCTTTATAACGTATGCCTTAACGCTACCAACCCCAGCCTTAAAAAGGCTTTGAACGGCGAGCACCCCGTAGCACACAAAAGCGGCAGTATGAGCTATTATTTCCACGATTGCGGAATAGTAGAGTCCGAAGACCCTTACCTTATTGCCGTTTATACGCACAATCCCTATAACTATTCCAGCACCAACCAAACTTATTTTTCCGGCGTAGTGCAGGCAATCGACGCCATTATTAATCCGTAATAAATAAAAACAGTGCTGTCGGAGCAACCGTAGGCACTGTTTTTTGCGAAAGAGGAACGTATGGGTTTTTTTGATTTTTTAAGAAAAGATAAACCTCCAAAGAACACAGACAGCGTTCAGTATAAGCGTTGGATGGCTGATAAGATCAATGAAAAGCATATAAAATATCTGCTTGAACGATTCGGTAACGACGAGCGCGTTATAGGCAGAGAAGGCTTTATCAGCGTGGTAGGTGACGACTTGGTGGTTATTGCCGACGGCAAGGAGAAGTTCCGCACCCCTATCGATACCATGGAGGCTTGGGAGTTTTTGAGCCTGCAAGGCGTTACCATAAAAGGTTTTGACGAAACCGAGGGACGGGAGAGGACCGTTCTTGCCTACTATATTTATCATAGATAATAATCGGAGTATTTTATGAAGAAATATTTATTTGCCATATCGCTTTTGCTCGCGGTTGCAACGGCAACGTCTGCTTGCGCTTCTATCGCCACGAAGGACGGCAGTAATTCATCTTATATTTCGGAGTCGGAAAGCCACGTTGAAGAAAGCAGCCTTGCTATCGAATCCCAAGAAGAAAGCGAGATAGAAGACGGCTCTTTCAGCAGTGAAGACGAGGAAAGCACCCCCGAAACCGAAAGCTATGAAAGCGAAAATTCGGAATCCGAGTCTGAAAGCCGGATGCCCGAATCTCAGCCTGAATCTCAGCCTGAATCTCAGCCTGAATCTCAGCCCGAATCTCAACCCGAATCGGAGCCTGAATCTCAGCCTGAATCTCAACCCGAATCTCAGCCCGAATCTCAGCCCGAAAGCGAACCCGAATCAAAACCCGAAACGGAAAGCTCTGCGCCCGCATCCACGAATTTTGCTCATCTTTTAAATCAGCAGGATATGGATTACCACGGCTACAGCACCGAGGTTTTGGATGCGTATTTTGACAACGCTTTATTCACGGGGGATTCGGTAACCAACGGATTAAAGCTTTATATCCAAAATTACGAAAAGACTTTGTTTAGCGGTGCCGTCTTCCACACCGCCGCTTCCTACGGCTTTAACAACGCGGTATCACCCGTTACCGACGCATCGGTACACCCTATTTTCAGAGGCGCCAAGAAAACCATATGGCAGGTTGCGGACGAGATAGATACCGACATAGTAATTATGGGCTTCGGTCTTAACGATTTCGGTTATTGCAACACTTCCCGAATTGCCGACTGTCTTGACAGAATAATAAACAACATTTATGCGGTCAACCCCGATATGCAGATAGTTATATTAAGCTCCGGCTACTTTACGAGGAACGGTGAGGTCTGCCGTCCCGAAATGAACGATTACCGCACCAACGAAAGGCAAAGAAGCCACAACCAATTCGTACTGGAGTATTGCAACAGCCGCGGCTTGGATTATATTGACGTGACTCACTGTTTTTCCGACGAGTACGGCTATTTGCCCGCAAACATAACCCTTGACGATTACTGTCACCCACAGCTTAAACAATATACCAAATGGCGTGATATTTTATACAGCTATGCGGCAAATAAGCTTATGGGAACTTACACAAATCCGTCTTCCATGAAGTAATATAAACCTATAACCACCTTGATTTAAAGGTGGTTATAGCCTTGTTTTTACGCAAAATACACAAAAGCCGAAGAAACCTGTATGTTCTTTAGGCAATTTTGCAAAAATATAAAATTTTTATGCAAAAACTATTGCTTTTTTCTGTATAAAGCTGTATAATGTACTCATAATTTTTGTATATAATTCATTTGGAGGTAAATTCTATGAACAAAGAAAACATCAAAAAGGTAGTTCTTGCTTATTCCGGCGGTCTTGACACTTCTATTATCATTCCTTGGCTCAAGGAAAACTATAACAACTGTGAGGTTATCGCGGTTTCCGGTAACGTTGGTCAGGCTGACGAGCTTGAAGGTCTTGAAGAAAAAGCTATAAAGACCGGTGCTTCCAAGCTTTATATTGAGGACATTACCGACGAGTTTGTTGAAGATTTCGTATTCCCTGCAGTAAAGGCGGGCGCAATATATGAGAATTATTTGTTGGGCACCTCTTTGGCACGTCCCGTTATAGCTAAAAGACTTGCTGAGATAGCTTTGCGTGAAGGTGCTGACGCTATCTGCCACGGTTGTACCGGTAAGGGCAACGACCAGGTTAGATTTGAGCTTGCCGTTAAGGCATTTGCTCCCGATATGCCTATTATCGCACCCTGGAGAGAGTGGGATATTAAATCCCGTGAGGAAGAAATAGAATACGCTGAAGCGCATAACATTCCCCTCAAGATAAACAGAGAAACCAATTATTCCAAGGATAAGAACTTGTGGCACCTTTCCCACGAGGGTTTGGATTTGGAAGACCCCACCAACGAGCCTACTTATAACAAGCCCGGCTTTTTGGAGATGGGTGTTTCCCCCGAGATGGCTCCCGATAAGCCTACCTACGTTACCATCCACTTTGAAAAGGGTATCCCTACCGCTATCGACGGTGTGGAAATGAAGGGTGCAGACCTTATTGCCAAGCTTAACAAATTGGGCGGCGAAAACGGCATAGGTCTTCTTGATATAGTAGAAAACCGTCTTGTTGGTATGAAGTGCCGCGGTGTTTATGAAACTCCCGGCGGTACCATCCTTTACAAGGCACACGAAGTACTTGAAACCATTTGTCTTGACAGACAGACCTCCCATTACAAGGCACTGGTTGCACAGAAATTTGCGGAAATCATTTACGACGGTCAGTGGTTCTCTCCCCTTTGCAAGGCTATTCAGGCATTTGTAGACAGCACTCAGGAAACGGTTACCGGTGACGTTACCCTCAAGCTTTACAAGGGTAACATGATCAACGCTTCCGTTAGCTCCCCTTACTCTCTCTATGATCCTGAGATTGCTACCTTTGACGAAGATAACGTATATAATCAGGCTGATTCCGCAGGATTTATCAACCTCTTCGGCTTGCCTATAAAGGTTTGCGCAAAGATGAGAAAGAAGAATAATTTAAACTAATTGCTTTATATTTTCGGAAAGGTTTTAGCTTATGGGAAAAATGTGGGCAGGCCGCTTTGCCAAAGAGCTTGACAGGGTGGCTGATGACTTCAACTCCTCTATACATTTTGACAGCCGTATGTACCGTCAGGACATAAAAGGCTCGGTAAGCCATGCACAAATGCTGGCAAAGCAAGGTATAATATCCGAAGATGATTGCCGCCTTGTTATAGAAGGGCTTGAAGGGATTCTTGCAGATTTAGACAGCGGTAAGCTTAGCATAGATTACGGTGCCGAGGACATCCACATGTTTGTGGAGGAGGTGCTTACAAAGCGCATAGGCGACGTGGGCAAAAAGCTTCATACCGCCCGTAGCCGCAACGACCAGGTAGCTGTTGACATAAGGCTTTATCTGAGAGATGAAGCATTGGAGATTACGGCACTGGTCAAAGAGCTTATAGGCGCGGTGTTGTTTAAGTCCGAGGAAAACAAGGATACCATATGCCCCGGATATACCCATCTGCAAAGGGCACAGCCCATCTCCTTTGCGCACCATCTTTTAAGCTACGCTATGATGCTTATAAGGGACGTGGGCAGAATTGAAGATGCGGTAAAGCGAATGAACGTATGCCCCTTGGGAAGCTGCGCTTTGGCAGGCACCACCTACGATACCGACCGTGGATACACCGCGGCGGCATTGGGCTTTGACGGTTACACCCTTAACAGTATTGACGGTGTTTCCGACAGAGATTTTTGCTTAGAACTGATGAGCGCGTTTTCCATAATGATGATGCACCTTTCCCGCTTCTCCGAGGAGATCATATTCTGGTCCTCCTGGGAGTGTAAGTTTATAGAGCTTGACGACTCCTATACTACGGGCTCCAGCATTATGCCCCAGAAAAAGAACCCTGATATGGCAGAGCTGGTAAGGGGTAAAACAGGTAGAGTTTACGGTAATCTTATGGCGTTACTGACTACGCTTAAGGGACTCCCCTTGGCGTACAACAAGGATATGCAAGAGGATAAGGAAGCCGTTTTTGACAGTATAGATACGGTCAAAATGTGTCTTAGAGTCTTTGCACCCATGGTGCGCACCATGCGCGTGCTTACGGATAATATGTACGCCGCCGCAGGTAAGGGCTTTATTAACGCAACAGACTTAGCTGACTATCTGGTTAAGAAGGGGCTTCCCTTCCGCACCGCCTACAAGCTTGTGGGGCAGTCGGTGGCATATTGCATCGAAAACGGCAAAGTGCTTGACGAACTGAGCCTTGAAGAGCTACGCGCTTTCTCTCCCATGTTTGAGGAGGACGTGTACGGTGAGATCTCTTTGGAAAGCTGTGTTTCCAAACGCATTTCCAAGGGCGGCACCGGCAAAGAATCCGTAGAAGCGCAAATTGCCTACGTTAAGGAGTTTTTGAAGTAGATGAAAAAAGTGTTTATTGACGGCAGTGCCGGCACCACCGGCCTGCGTATATACGAAAGACTTGAGGGCAGAAAGGATATAGGGCTTATAAAGCTTCCCGAGGAGCTTAGAAAAGACCTTGCTGCCCGTGAAAATGCGCTTAACAGCGCTGATATAGCGTTCCTTTGCTTGCCCGACGATGCGGCAAGAGAAGCGGTTGCAATGCTTAAAAACCCCGATACCGTGGTTTTGGATACTTCTACCGCACACCGCACCGCTGAGGGTTGGTGTTACGGTTTTCCCGAGCTTAACCGCTGGGAAGAAGTTAAAAACGCAAAGCGAATTGCCGTACCCGGTTGCCACGCAGGCGGATTTATTGCGCTGGTGTACCCCTTGATAGCAGAAGGGATAATTGACAAAAGCGCACTTCTGTGCTGTCATTCCCTTACCGGATACAGCGGCGGCGGTAAAAAAATGATCGGAGATTATGAAAGCCCCGAAAAAGATTATTTGCTTAACGCACCCAGACAGTATGCTCTTTCCGCAAACCACAAGCATCTGAAAGAGATGGTTTACATAAGCGGAATCGATAACGCGCCTTCCTTTTGCCCCATCGTTGGCGATTTCTACAGCGGTATGGCTGTTACGGTACCTGTTTTTGCTTCCATGCTTAAAAACGGTGCCACCGTTGAAAGCATAAAGAACGCTTACAAGAAGCTTTACACCGGCCCCGTTGTAAGCTACAAGGAAAACGCTGACGAGGGCGGATTCTATTCCGCATTGGGACTTGGCGGCAAAGACAGTATGGAAATTTCCGTAATGGGTAATGACGAGCGCATTTTGCTTCTTGCCAGATACGATAATTTGGGCAAGGGCGCTTCGGGCGCGGCACTTGAGTGTATGAATCTATGCTTAGGGCTGCCTGCGGAATACGGACTTAATATATAGCTTAGGAGAAAAACTGAAATGGTGATTACAGAAGGCGGCGTTACTGCCCCTAAAGGTTTTTCCGCCGGTGGTATCCACTGCGGAATAAGGAAAAATAAGGACAAGAAGGATATAGCCCTTATATACAGTGAATGTGCGGCAAACACCGCCGCCGTTTATACAAAAAATTTGGTAAAGGGCGCCCCCCTTACCGTTACCAAGGCACATCTTGCCAACGGCAAGGCTAAGGCCGTTATATGCAACAGCGGCAACGCCAATACCTGCAACGCCAACGGCATAGAAATAGCCGAGAAGATGTGTGCGCTTACCGCAGAGGCATTGAGTATTGATGCCGACGACGTAGTGGTTGCATCTACGGGTGTTATAGGTCAGCCCCTTGACATTACCCCAATTGCCGAGAATATGGGCGTTCTTACAGCTTCTTTGGGGAAAAACAGCTCTGACGCTGCTGAGGCTATTATGACCACAGACACAAGGAAAAAAGAGATTGCCGTAAGCTTTACCGTAGACGGTAAGGAATGCACTCTTGGCGGTATCGCTAAGGGTAGCGGTATGATCCACCCCAATATGGCCACTATGCTTGTTTTCCTTACGACGGACTGTGCCATAAGTGCCGAAATGCTTGAAAAAGCACTTAAGACCGACGTGGAAAACACGTTTAATATGACCAGCGTGGACGGAGATACCTCCACCAACGATATGGTGGTTATAATGGCAAACGGCAAGGCAGGCAACGCTGAGATAACTTCCGAGGGTGAAGCCTTTGACAGCTTCATGCAGGCGCTTAACACCGTTACCGTTTGGCTGTGCCGCAATATTGCGGGCGACGGCGAAGGTGCCACAAAACTGCTTGAATGCCGCGTTAAGGGCGGCAAGACCGCATCCGTTGCAAAAACGGTGGCTAAAAGCATCATTTGCAGCTCCTTGGTTAAGGCGGCTATGTTCGGCGCTGATGCTAACTGGGGCCGCGTGCTGTGCGCTATCGGCTACAGCGGCGTGCAGGTAGATATAAGCAAGATAGACGTTTCCTTTGTTTCCGACGCAGGGGAGATTTTGGTGTGCCAAAACGGCGCAGGCGTTGATTTTTCCGAAGAAAAAGCCAAGGAAATTTTGCTTAAAGACGAGATTATTATCGACGTTTCCCTTAACGACGGTGGCTTTGATGCCACCGCTTGGGGTTGCGACCTTACCTACGATTACGTAAAGATAAACGGCGATTACCGCACGTAAATATATAAATTAAAAGCTGCCTTACAGCTTTACAAAAGGCAGCTTTTATCTAATTTTAAGGAGATATAGCTATGACCATAAGCAACGCAGAAAGAGCAGAGGTGCTTACCCAAGCACTTCCCTACATAAAAAAATACAACGGCAAAATAGTAGTAGTTAAATACGGTGGCAACGCTATGATAAACGAGCATCTTAAAGAGCAGGTTATGGAAGACATAGTGCTTCTTTCCCTGATAGGTGTTAAGGTGGTGCTGGTACACGGCGGAGGTCCCGAAATTACCGATACCCTCAAGAGAATCGGCAAGGAAAGCGTGTTTGTTGACGGACTTAGAGTTACCGACAAGGAAACCGCAGAGGTAGTGCAGATGGTGCTTGCGGGCAAGATAAACAAAAGCCTTGTTAATTTGCTGGAGCTTAACGGCGGCAGAGCAATGGGACTTTGCGGTCTTGATGACAGAATGATCCTTTGCGAGCCCAAGGACGAGCGATTAGGCTTTGTGGGCAGTATTACCTCCGTTAACGTTACCCCTATCGAAGATATGTTGGAAAAGGGATATATCCCCGTAGTATCCACCGTAGGCTGTGACAAAAAGGGCAACGTGTATAACATAAACGCAGATACCGCCGCCGCTTATATCGCAGGCGCCCTTAAAGCGGAAAGGCTTATTTCCATGACCGATATTGCGGGCATACTTATGGATAAGGACGACCCCGAATCTCTTATTTCTTGCCTTGATATTAAAGAAGCACACGAGCTGTTTGAAAAGGGCGTTATATCGGGCGGTATGATCCCCAAGGTGGAATGCTGTATAGACGCTATCCACAGAGGCGTACATAAGGTTATTATTATGGATGGGCGCGTGCCCCATTCACTGCTTATCGAAACCCTTACCAACGAGGGGGCAGGTACGATGGTTGTAGGAGAAAAAGACTGATGAATATTAAAGAAAAAGACAGCTTATACGTTGCAAACACCTATGCCCGCTTTGACGTGGAAATAGTTAAAGGAAAGGGCGCCTTGCTTTATGACGACAATGGCAAGGAATATATCGATATGGGAAGCGGCATCGCCGTTAATACCCTTGGTGTGGCTGACGAGGGTTGGATAAACGCGGTAACGGACCAGCTTGCAAAGGTACAGCACGTATCCAATCTTTACTACTCTGCCCCTCAGGCAGAGCTGGCGGAGCTTCTTTGCAAGCGTACGGGCATGAAGAAGGTGTTCTTCGGCAACTCAGGCGCAGAGGCAAACGAATGTGCCATAAAGGTTGCCCGTAAATACGCTGCGGAAAAGAAGGGCGCCGAATATAACACCATAATAACGCTTATAAACAGCTTCCACGGCAGAACCATAACTACCCTTGCCGCTACGGGGCAAGAGGTGTTCCATAAGGATTTTCTTCCCTTGACTGAGGGATTTGAATACGCTGTAGCCAACGATATTGACACGGTAAAAGCCATAATAGCCAAAGAAAAGGTAGCCGCAGTAATGGTGGAACCCGTTCAGGGCGAGGGCGGCGTGCTTCCCTTGACCAAGGAGTTTTGCAAAGAGCTTCAAGCCTTAGCGGAAAAGGACGATATTTTGATAATAGCCGACGAAGTACAGACAGGTAACGGCAGAACGGGCGAGCTTTACGGCTATATGACCTTGGGCTTTAAGCCCGACATCGTTACAACCGCAAAAGGCTTGGCGGGCGGTTTGCCCTTGGGCGCTTGTATGATGAACGAAAAGACCGCAGGGGTGCTTACCCCCGGTAGCCACGGCTCTACCTTCGGAGGTAACCCCATAGCCGCCGCAGGCGCATTACACGTTATGAGCAGACTTACGGAGGAGTTTTTGGCTGAGGTTCGCGCTAAATCCGATTATATCTTCTCTACCCTTGAAGGCAAGGAAGGTATAAAGAGCGTAAGCGGTCTTGGACTTATGGTTGGTATCGAAACGGAAAAGGACGCATCGGAAGTCATAGCAAAGTGTATAGATCTTGGTGTGATTCCTTTGAAGGCTAAGAACAAGGTAAGACTTTTACCCCCTTTAACCGTCACTATGGAGCAGCTTAAAAAGGCGATAGATATAATACTTGAAGCAGTGAGGTGATTTTAAATGTTTAAAGGTAAAAACTTTTTAAAGCTTATTGATTTCAGCACCGATGAAATAACGGCACTGCTTGACCTTGCCGCTGATTTAAAGGCAAAAAAGAAGCATGGTATTCCCCACGATATTTGTCGCGGTAAGAATATTGCCCTAATATTTGAAAAGACCAGCACCCGCACCCGTTGCAGCTTTGAAGTAGCAGGATACGATTTGGGCATGGGTGTTACTTATCTTGACCCTACAGGCTCTCAAATCGGCAAAAAAGAGAGCATTGCCGATACCGCAAGGGTGCTTGGAAGGATATACGACGGTATAGAATACCGCGGATACGGCCAGGAAATCGTTGAAGAGCTTGGCAAATACGCAGGTGTGCCCGTTTGGAACGGACTGACTAATGAGTTCCATCCCACCCAGATTTTGGCAGACTTTTTAACTGTCAGAGAACGTTTCGGCACTCTTAAAGGTATAAAGCTGGTTTACTGCGGCGATGCACGATATAATATGGGCAACTCCCTTATGGTCGGTTGTGCAAAAATGGGTATGGATTTTGTTGCCGCCGCACCTGAAAAATATTTCCCCGACAAGGCGCTTATTGCCCAATGCGAGGAGATAGCCAAGGAAACGGGCGCAACTTTGAGCTTTGAATCCGACCCTATAAAGGCAGTTGAAAACGCCAACGTTATTTACACCGACGTTTGGGTTTCCATGGGTGAGCCTTATGAGGTTTGGGAGGAAAGAATAAAAGACCTTTCGCCCTATCGTGTAACAAAGGCGCTTATGGATGCCGCCGCAGACAACGCGGTATTTATGCACTGCTTGCCCGCCTTCCACGACCTTAAGACCACCATCGGCAAGGAAATGGGCGAAAAATTCGGCATTACCGAGATGGAGGTTACCGACGAGGTGTTTGAAAGCGAGCGTTCTATCGTCTTTGACGAGGCGGAGAACAGAATGCACACCATAAAAGCAGTTATGGCGGCTACCCTGAAAGGGGCTGTGGCAGAATGAAAAATGCCTATTTGGTTTTAGCGGACGGCACCGTTTTTGAAGGCTATTCCTTCGGTGCGGAAAAAGACGCCGTAGGTGAAACGGTGTTTACCGTAGGCGGTATGTGCGGCTATCTTGAAACAGTAAGCGACCCTGCTTATTTCGGACAGATAGTGGTGCAGACCTTCCCCTTGATAGGAAATTACGGCAGTATAGACGCCGATTTGCAGGGTGAGATAAGTCTTTCCGGCTACGTGGTAAGGGAGGTATGTCACACCCCCTCTAATTTCCGTTGCGAGGGTAGCTTGGGCGAGCTTTTGAAGGCAAAGGGCGTGCCCGCCGTTTGCGGTGTTGATACAAGGGCTTTGACCGTTCATTTGCGTGAAAATGGCTGTATGAACGGCAAAATATGCCATTCCCTTCCGAAAAGCTTTGAGGATATAAAGGAATATAAAATAGTTTCCGCAGTGGAAAGTGTTACCCGTAAGGAAAAGGAAATATACAATGCCGAGGGCGAAGAATACGCAAAGATCACGGCTATTGACTGCGGCGGAAGAAAAAGCTTTATAAAAGCACTGACAAAGCTTGGTGCAACCGTTACCGTTATGCCGTCGGGCAGCGATCTTAACAGCATTATGTCAACTAATCCCGACGGGATATTCATAACAAGCGGCCCCGACGACCCTAAAAACTGCAGCGTCTTGGAAACGGTAAAGGCTTTAATGGGCAAGCTTCCCATGCTGGGTGTAGGGCTTGGCCACCAGCTTATGGCGCTGGCGGCAGGCGGTGACACCTTCAAAATGAAGGTAGGCCATCGCGGCGGCAGTCAGACCGTTAGGGACCTTAAAAACGGCAGATGCTATATTACGGAGCAAAACCACGGCTACGAGGTGGCGGCTCACTCCGTAAAGAACGGCAAAATTACTATGGTAAGCCTTAACGATAACGGTGTTGAAGCCATAGAATATGACAGTTTAAACGGTGTTTCCGTTCAGTTTTACCCCACCCTTGAGGACGGAAGTATGGTTTTTGAAAGCTTTATTAGCAGGATAAGAGGTGTGTAGTATGCCCCTTGATAAGAGCATAAAAAAAGTTTTGGTTATCGGTTCGGGCCCTATCGTTATAGGTCAGGCGGCAGAGTTTGACTATGCAGGTGCGCAGGCATGCCGTGTGTTAAAGGCGGCAGGCGTAAACGTTGTACTTATTAACTCTAACCCGGCTACCATTATGACGGATAACGCTTTGGCAGACGAAATATATTTAGAGCCATTAACCGCAGAAACCGTTAAAAGAATAATAGAAAAAGAAAAGCCCGACAGCCTTCTGGCCGGTCTTGGCGGTCAGACGGGGCTTACTATAGCCATGCAGCTTAACGCCGAAGGTTTTTTGGATAAGGCAGGCGTTAAGCTTATCGGCACCAACGTGGAGGCTATCGACAAAGCCGAGGACAGAAAGCTGTTTAAAGAGGCTATGGAGGAGATAGGTCAACCCACCATCCCCTCGGATATTGCGGAAACGGTGGAGGAAGCCGTAGCAATAGCCGACAAAATAGGCTATCCCGTTATTATCCGCCCTGCCTTTACCTTGGGCGGTGGCGGCGGCGGTGTTGCCGAAAACGAAAAGGAACTTAGGTCCGTTGCAAAAATAGGGCTTGATACCTCCCCTATTACCCAGGTCCTTGTAGAAAAATATATTTACGGCTGGAAGGAAATAGAATTTGAAACAATGCGCGACGGCAAGGGAAACGCCATTGCCGTATGCAGTATGGAAAACTTTGACCCCGTAGGCATACACACAGGCGACAGCATAGTGGTTGCCCCTGCCCTTACCCTTTCTACCGTAGAGTATCAGATGCTTAGAAACGCATCCCTTAAAATAGTAAACGCCCTTAATATAGTGGGCGGCTGTAACTGTCAGTTTGCCCTTAATCCCAATAGCTTTGAGTACGCGGTTATAGAGGTAAACCCCAGGGTATCCCGTTCCTCCGCCCTTGCTTCCAAGGCTACGGGATATCCCATAGCAAAGATAACCACCAAGATAGCCTTGGGCTATACCTTGGACGAGATACAGAACGATATAACCGGCGTAACAAAGGCGTGCTTTGAGCCTTCGGTAGACTACGTAGTGGTAAAGTTCCCCAAATGGCCCTTTGAAAAATTTGCGGGCGCACCAAGAACCTTGGGCACCCAAATGAAGGCAACGGGTGAGGTAATGTCCATTGCACCCTCCTTTGAGATGGCTATAATGAAGGCAATACGCGGTGCGGAAATAGGGCTTGAGACTCTTAACGCCGCACCTATCGACAACGCCCCCGTAAGGGAACGGCTTGCCCGTCTGGATGACAGGCGCATATTTACCGTATTTGAAGCCCTTAAGGCAGGCGTTTCATCAGAGGAAATATCAAAAATCACGCGGATTGACAAATGGTTTATAGAAAAGCTTAAAATCTTAGCCGATTTTGAAGCAAGCTTCAGCGGCGACGATGACTATGCGGAAGCAAAGCGCTTGGGCTATACGGACAGTGCTTTGCACAAACTTTTCGGATATACCCCCAAGGCTTCACTGCCCCTCTCCTATAAAATAGTGGATACCTGCGGCGGTGAATACAACGCGGCTACCCCTTATTTCTATTCAACCACCGACAAACAGTGCGAGTCGCGCACGTGGCGCAGAAGCGGCAAGGACGTGGTTTTGGTGCTGGGCAGCGGCCCTATACGCATAGGTCAGGGCATAGAATTTGACTATTCCTCCGTGCATTCCGTGTGGACCTTAAAGGATAAGGGCTATGACGTTGTAATAATAAACAACAACCCCGAAACCGTGTCAACAGACTACGATACCGCCGACAGACTGTATTTTGAGCCCCTTTGTCCCGAAGACGTTATGAACATAATCGAGATTGAGAAGCCCATAGGCGTTGTTGTGGCTTTTGGTGGGCAAACCGCCATAAAGCTTACTAAATTCCTTGACGGCAAGGGAATAAGGATACTTGGCACCTCTGCAGAGGGAATAGACCTTGCCGAGGATAGAGAGCGTTTTGATGCGCTGTTGGAGGAAATAGGCGTAAGCCGTCCCTCCGGCAAGGGTGTTCTTAGCTTGGAGGAGGCACTTTCCGCCGCTGAGGAGCTGGGCTACCCCGTATTGCTTCGCCCCTCCTACGTTATAGGCGGTCAGAATATGAAGATAGTCCATAACGCTTCCGAGGTTAAGCTGTATATGGACAGAATACTGAAGCAGGGTATTGAAAACCCCGTTCTGGTAGATAAATATATGATGGGCACCGAGCTTGAGGTGGACGTTATCTCCGACGGCGAGGACGTGCTTATCCCCGGTATTATGGAGCATATTGAGCGTGCAGGCGTTCACAGCGGCGACTCTATCGCCGTTTATCCTCCCTACAGCCTTAACGACCGTATGATAAAGACGGTTACCGAGGTTTCGGAAAAACTTGCCCTTGCATTGGGCACAAAGGGCCTTGTAAACATCCAATATTTAATATACCGTAACGAGCTTTTTGTTATAGAGGTAAACCCAAGGGCATCCAGAACCATCCCTTACATAAGCAAGGTTACGGGCGTGCCCATGGTGGACTTGGCAAGCGGTGTTATGCTTGGCGAAAAGCTAAAGGATATGGGCTACGGCACGGGGCTTTACGGCACGCCGCCTTATTTTGCGGTTAAGGTGCCCGTATTCTCCTTTGAAAAGCTTACGGGCGTAAACGCTTATTTGGGGCCTGAAATGAAGTCCACCGGCGAGGTTTTGGGCATAGGCAAAACCGTTGAGGAGGCTTTGTTTAAAGGGCTTACTGCCGCTTCCTTCAGTATAAAACAGCCCTTTAGCGAGGATATAGGCTTTTTTATAAGCGTTGACAGTCACGACCTGCTTGAGGTAGTGGGAATAGCTAAGAAGATAAGCGATCTGGGCTTTGTGCTTTACGCTACCCCCGAAACGGCAGACAGCATAGAAAGCTTGGGTATTGAGGTAAACAGGGTAAAAAGCATAAGCCGCGAGGATGATTTTTATCCGCTTTTAGAGTCGGGTAAGATAAGCTATATTCTGTATACGGGTGCACTGCTTGACTCTACGGTGGAGCAGTATATTGCCATGCACAGAAGGGCTTTACAGCTATCCGTCCCCTGCTTTACCTCCCTTGATACGGCAAACGCCTTGGCGGACAGCATTGCCGGCCGCTTCAACCAACAGAATACAGAACTGGTGGATATTAACAACCTGCGCACAAAGCGTGAAGAATTGCACTTTGCAAAGCTGCACGCAACGGGTGACGATTATATTTTTATCGAAAACTTCGACGGAAGAATAAGCTGCCCCGAATCTCTTTGTATGCTTCTTTGTGACAGACATACGGGCATAGGCGGCTACGGCATAGTTTTAATTGAAGCTTCGGACCTTGCAGATGCGAAGATGCGCGTATTTAACCGCGACGGCTCGGCAGGCACAATGTCAGGCAACGGTATACGCTCTATGGCTAAATATCTTTACGATAACGGCTTGGTTAGGCATGAGGAAATGACTGTCGAAACGGCAGCAGGCATTAAAAACGTGCGCGTTTATACCCGCGGCGGCAAGGTTTCCTCTGCCGAGGTGGATATGGGCGCACCGCTTATGGAAGCGTGGCAAATCCCCTGCACCCTTGAGGGTGGAAAGATAATAAACCGTCCTACCCTTATCGGCGGCAAGGAATATAGAATAACCTGCGTTAATATGGGCAATCCCCACTGCGTTGTGTTCTGTGACAGGGTAGACCCCTTGGATTTAGAGCATTTAGGCCCTGCTTTTGAAAACGCACCCATCTTCCCCCAGCGTACGAATACCGAGTTTGTCCGCGTGGTCAATCCCACGACCCTGAAAATGCGTGTGTACGAGCGCGGCAATCGCGAAACTTACGCCTGCGGTACGGGTGCTTGCGCGGCAGTGGTAGCCGCCGTAGAGAACGGATTTTGCAAAAGAGATACGGATATAACCGTTAAAGTAAAAGGCGGCGACCTTATCGTAAGATATACCGACAAAGGCGTTACCTTAACGGGCAACACCGTTTTGGTATACGAGGGTAAAACCTATTTTTAGGAGTGCGATATGGGAACGGATTTAAATATAGGCTTTGGCAAAAAGGGGCAGCGCAATTTAATTACGGACGTGCCCGGCGTAACGGTGGGTCACTGCACCTTGAAGAGTGAAAACGTGAATACGGGCGTTACCGCCATCCTCCCCCACAGTGGGAATATGTTCACGGAAAAGCTCCTTGGCGCCGTCCACGTTATAAACGGCTACGGAAAATCCGTAGGTCTTATGCAGGTGGAGGAGCTTGGCACTATTGAAACTCCCATTATTCTTACCAACACGCTTTCCGTAGGTACTGCATCCACGGCCCTTATCAAATATATGATGAAGGATAACCCCCATATAGGCGGTAAGGACGGTACCGTTAACCCACTGGTCTTTGAGTGTAATGACGGAAGGCTTAACGATATAAGAGGTCTGCACGTAAAGGAACAGCACGTACAAAATGCGCTGGAAAGTACCGACGTGATATTTGAAGAGGGTGCGGTAGGCGCAGGCACGGGTATGAGCTGCTTTGGACTTAAGGGCGGCATCGGCTCTTCCTCCCGTTTGGTAAGCTTGGACGGTACCGAATACACCATAGGCGTGTTAGTGCTTACAAATTTCGGCTCTATAGATTATTTGCGCATCAATGGAGAGCTTGTGGGTAAAAAGCTTAAGGAAGCCATAAACGCTAAAAGCGAGCCTGACAAAGGCTCGGTAATAGTGGTGCTTGCCACGGATGCGCCCGTAAACGAGCGTCAGCTTAAACGGCTGTGCCGCCGTTGCGGCGCGGGACTTGCAAGGGTGGGTTCTTATTTCGGTAACGGAAGCGGTGACGTGGTTGTTGGCTTTACTACGGCACAAAAACTTCCCCACAACAGCAAAAAGCAAGTGCTTGAAAGTAAGCGGCTTTTTGAAAACGCTTTGGACAAGCTGTTCCCATTGGTGGCAGAAGCCACCGAGGAGGCAGTGCTTAGTTCCTTGTATCAAGCCGAAACCACCACCGGTATGGGAAAAACGCGCTATGGATTAAAAGAAATTTTATAAAACAAAAAAGTCCTGCAAAGACTATTTAAGTCTTTACAGGGCTTTGTTCATTTTTAGCAGCTTCCAATAGCTTTCCTTAAATACGTAAAATCGCTGCCACGCTCATCAACCGTTTTTATTCCTCTAATCTAACTCAGGCGCTTGCGGTATCTTTTCATTAATCGTAACGACCCAACCAGAATACTGACCGTTAGCACCGCCCGATACCCTTGCATACACATGGTCGCTAACGTTTGTCGGAAGCGTTACCTTATACCCTTTTTCATATTCATTGCTTATTTGAGATTGCCCCGTTGAAAAAGCGCCTACAAAGGAACTTTCATTGGCCGCGCCATATCCGCAATAGTACACACCGTTGCTCGGTATAGATGCTCTATTACCGTTGGGGAAGTAAACACGTATCACCACACCACTGCCACCGTTTGGAACCGGGAAGAAGTTTGATACAAATCCCGTTGATTCAGCAGTATTACCGCCGGAACGCAAACGAACATTATCAACAGTACCGGCAGTATCTATCATATTTTTATAAGGTGCTTTTGCTTTTGCAGTGATAGTTATATCTCCTATTACTTCTGCTATTGTAATAACACCAGTAGTAGAATTAAAAGCAGTATTAGTAATATTTGTACCGCCCATCGTTACCGTTACGCTTTCCCATACCCAGCTTGCATCGGTTTTAGTAAGTGTCGTGGTGTAGCCGCTGCCTTCAACCGCAGAAGCAGAAGTATTACTGCTTGTGGCATTTGTAAGCGAATAGGCTACAGAATAAATCACGGCTTCCTTTGCATAGGAAATAACTCTGTCAATATCCGCCCCGTAGCCGTAGGCGTATATTATCTGCTCGGCTAAGTCTATGCAATAGAACGTAGCCGACGTATCCCTTGCCGTTCCCGCTACCTTAACGATTTTAGCCGCTTCGGCAGAGGGAATACTGTAATCGCCGTAGGTGGGATAGCTTTCGCTTTTGTTCAAGTCGGGATTTGTGTTTGCCGTTGCCACCCTTGCTATATCGGTATTTGCTATCTTGCTCACCTTGTTCGTATGGATGTGACCGTGGATGTTTGCGATTATCTTGGCGGCGTTTTTGCCTGAATAATTGTAGTACAAGCAAAAATCCGCATTAGGGGTACTCGATTTAGTTACGTTGTATGTTTCATATCTGCTTGGATCTTCGTTTAAAGCATAGTAATTATAACCGTCTACTATCGCATCCGTCCCGTCCTCGTATGCGTTTAGAATGGTCTGCAAATCTGCATAGAAATTATAGTCGCCGCCGTTCCAATCAAGGGGAATATGGGAAAGCAGAAGTATCTGCCAAGCCGCACAATCGGATTTTGCAGACAAGTCCAAGGCACGCAAAAGGAAATCCTTCTGCTCATAGGACATTCCGCAGCCGCCTGAAGCATCAAGATAGTCGCAGGTGTTCAGTGCGATAACGCGCACTTTTTTGTCAGCATAATCCTTGTAGCCGAAGCCCCTTATCTTCTTTGCGCCGTGGTGGTCAAATTCGTTGTAGGAGCCTATCAGCTCGTACTGCTTTGCCGTATAGTTGCTTTTGTCGTGGTTTCCAACCAGGTTATATGGAACAAGACGGTCAAAGGCAGGCTTAAGTGCGTTTATCGATGCTTTTGCGCCTATTAGAGCATTATCCGTATCTATCCCGTTCTCCCAACAGTTATCGCCTAAATTTGCGATAAAATCACAGCCCGACATTGCGCCGACCGTTTCCAGCGCAAAGGCGGCGTTTTTTATTGCCCTTTTAGAGCGTTCTTCGTATGTGGCATCGTTGTTAAGGACGTGTATATCGCTTATCGCGCCGAATATAAGGCTGTTGGGGTGGGCGGCTTTAAACGTCCGTATATTGTCTATGACCCTTCCCGCCTCCGCATAATGGTAGGTGGGAATATCGCCGTAGCCGCCGCTAATGCCGTTTATCTCCCCTGCCACGTCGCCCGATACAAGCAGGCCGTCTTTACCCGTCTTGGCTCTTACGCTGTTTAATATATCCTGCCAATGGGATTTGGGCATTACCGCATAGTCACTCATAACGCCACCTCCGAAGCATCAGTAAAATTTGCAAGCACTTCGGCAACGATAGCCGCCTTGTCTGTGTCCGTCAGGGTGTAGGCAAGATCGCCCTCCTCAAGCATTTTGACTCTGTCCTCCAAATCCTCCCACACTTTTTGCTCCTCTTCGGTATACACGTAATCCTCCGGCTTGGGACGGCCGGAAACGCCGAAGGTATAGCATGCCTTGGTATAATTGGGAAGAAAGGCGTAGACGTTTATGGGGCAAGCCCTTTGCAGAAGAATATCGGGAATATTCGCAAAGCGCTGTCCGTCTTCCTCGTATATTTCGCACACCACCGCATTACTGCTTGTTCCGTTTGAAAAATGCGCTTCGGTTATATGTGGATCGTTTACCTTTAACCTTTGGTGGGTATCCCATTGATACAAAAATCCGCGGTCGTTTTCTAATTTAAACAATTATTGTTCCTCCTTTTAGATTTTTTCACAAAAAAAGCATTATGCCGTGGCGGCATAATGCTTTTAAGGTTTTTGGCTAAGTTTTGTTGCATTTATCGGGTACGCCTTTATTTTATCATCCCTACCCCCGAAATGTCAAATTCCTTCCCGTTTTTGTCCCACGCAATGGGCTTTGCTTTTTAAATAAATTAATATGACAAAATGCTAAACCGTGAGGTATCCCGTGTCGTGTGCTTTGCGTTGTCTCGATTCTCTTGTATTATCCCCCGAAACATTTCCTTAAATTCCTCCTCCGTGGGCGGTCTGAGGTTTTGTTTCTTGTTGTTCATTCGTGACCTACTTTATGTAAAGGGTAAAATAAAGGGTAAAAAGTATTAGATGAAAGAAAAAAACCGCTTAAAACCTAGTGTTTTAAGCGATTTTTCTGGCTATGGGCTACAAAAAAGATATTTTCGGCAGTTTTGCGTATGACTTCGAACTCTTACGGTTTTTAGTGAAGTATCGGCTAACGCCGAAGTGAAGTTATGCCTTACGGCATAATGAAGTATTATGCGTGCGCATAAAATGAAGTTAAGTGCGCCGCTCACTTCCGCAGAAACTTCACTGTCCGCAGGACAACTTCACTTGCGGAGCAAACTTCACGCGCCGAAAGGCGCACTTAGTTGAAAAACCGACAAGTCGAAACTTGTCGGCTTTTCTGGTCGGGGCGACAGGACTCGAACCTGCGGCATTCTGGTCCCAAACCAGACACTCTACCAAACTGAGCTACGCCCCGAAATATTCAGCTTATCTATTATAACA
>JAFQHW010000010.1 GCA_017397805.1 Clostridia bacterium
ACATATCAAGGCTTACTATTTCACCATCGTTTCTATGGTTGTTATTTCTCTTTTCTTCTAACATTTTCATCACCCGCATCCATTATACCACATTTACGCAAAAAAGCCCAGTATAAACTGGACTTTTTCGACAGTCTGAGCTGTGTGGAAATTCCACACAGCTTTTTTATAACTCTTTAAAAACTCGCGAAGCGAATACAACTGCCGAAGGCAATATAACTTATTCTTCGTCTCCCGCATAAACGAAGAGATACTCCGCACTGCCGGGGAAAACAACGTTAAGCTTCTTGATTGATACACCGTTCACCTTGGGGAACAGCTTGATGCCGTCGGTAACGCTGAAGCTTGAGAAGGCGCTCATGCCCTCGCCCGTGTATTTAACGTAGGCTTCCTTACGCACCCAGATCTGAGCAAAACGCTCACCCTCTGCGCCGTCACGAACGTACTCTGCCTCGTCGGAAGTGAAAAATCTGTCGGCAAGTGCCACGTAGTCCATCTTCTTGGTTTTTGCATCGGGGTTTTCGAAGCGTGTCATACGCTCGCCGTCGATACCGATGGGTTTAGAGGAGAATGCTACCACCATTATCTCGTCAGCAGTGGTTACGCTTACGTAAATATCGTTGGGCGTACCCTTAACGTAAGGCTTGCCGCGACCGGTATAAAGCACCTCAGCGCTGTCGATACCCGTATATTCACGCAATGCAGACTGCACCTGTGCGTGACGCTTTTCCTTACTGTCGGAATTTTCAAATATAAAGGTTTTAATAGCCATAATTATTCCTCCACCGTTTCCTCGGTTACTTCTTCGGCTTCTTCCTCTTCTTCGGGCTTAACCGCCGCAAAACCTATGATCCTTGCGTTTTCATCGGTACGCATCACTATTACACCGCCCGTTGCTCTGCCGTAAACGGGTATCTCGTCAGCGCCGAAGCGAATTATTATACCGCTGTCGGTAATAAGCATAATATCGTCGCCGGGATATACTACCGCGATACCTGCAAGCATACCCGTCTTATCGGACAGCTTGTGACAGCAAATACCCTTACCGCCGCGGGCCTGTATCTTAAACTCGTCAAACTCGCACTTCTTGCCGTAGCCGTTTTCGCTTACGGTTATGATCTTTGCGCCGCCTTCTATAGCCGCGTCGTTGATTACGGAAGCGCCTACGATATAGTCACCGTCCTCAAGGAGCATACATCTTACGCCCCTTGCCTGTCTGCCCATACTGCGGGCATCGGTCTCTTCAAACCTGATACCGCGGCCGTTATGGGTAGCAACCAGAACGCAATCGTTACCGCCGGTCTTGAGCACGAACCAAAGCTCGTCACCCTCGTCAAGATTGATGGCGAACAGACCGCCGCTTCTTCTGGTCTGATACTCGATAAGGCTTATACGCTTGATAACGCCGTATTTGGTTACCATTACCAGATACTCGTTCTCGTTAAAGCCTTCTACGGGGATAACGGAGGTTATCTTCTCACCCTCTCCAAGCTGAAGCACGTTTGCCAAATGGGTGCCCTTGCTTGTTCTGCCCGCTTCGGGTATCTCGTAACATTTCTTGCGGTAAACCTTACCCAGATTGGAGAACATAAGAAGCAAGGAGTGGCTGTGGGACACGATAACCTGCTCCACAAAATCCTCTTCCTTGGTGGTCATACCCGTAAGTCCCTTACCGCCTCTGTGCTGTGTCTGATAGGTATCGGCAGGCAATCTCTTGATATAACCGCCGTGGGTTACGGTGATAACGGAGTTCACTCTTTCTATAAGGTCTTCGTCAAGAATCTCGTTATCAACGGTTTCTATCTTGGTGCGGCGCTCGTCGCCGTATTTTTCTTTAACTTCTGCCAAATCGTTCCTGATTATGGCGGTAACCTTGGTGCCGTCGGCAAGTATTGCCTTATATTCGGCAATCTGCTCGTAAAGACCGTTCAAGGTATCCTCTATCTTCTGTCTTTCCATACCGGAAAGTCTGCCCAACTGCATCTCTACTATAGCCTGCGCCTGAACGTCACTGAATCCGAATACCTCCATAAGGGATGCCTTAGCATCGGAAACACTGCTGCTTGCGCGGATAGTTTTAATTATCTCGTCGATAAAGTCAAGTGCTTTCTTGTAGCCTTCGTAGATATGTGCCGCTTTTTCCGCCTTCGCCAAATCAAACTTGGTGCGGCGTACTATAACGTCCTCCTGATGGCGTAGATAATGCTCTAACATCTCCTTAAGGTTAAGGGTCTTAGGCTCACCGTTAACCAGCGCCAGCATATTTATGGGGATAGTGTCCTGCATCTGTGTCATTTTGTACAGATTATTAAGCACTATCTGAGGGTTAGCATCCTTTTTAAGGTCAACGACCACCCTCATACCCTTTTTACGGTCGGACTCGTTACGGATATCGCTTATGCCCTCTATCCTCTTGGTCTTAACCAAATCCACCATGCTTGCCAGCATAACGGAGCGGTTTACCTGATAAGGCATTTCCGTAACCACGATGCTCGTTCTGCCGTGTTTTTCTTCAAAATGAGCGGCGGCGCGCACCTTTGCTCTGCCTCTGCCCGTCATATACGCTTCGTAAATGCCGGAAACACCGTAAAGCGTACCCGCAGTGGGAAAATCGGGTCCCTTTATAAACTGCATAAGGTCGGGCACCGTACAGTCGGGGTTATCTATAAGATGATTAAGTGCATCGATAACCTCACCCATATTATGGGGCGGGATATTGGTTGCCATACCAACCGCAATACCTACCGAGCCGTTAACCAAAAGGTTGGGGAAACGGCAAGGAAGCACCTCAGGCTCTTTAAGAGTGTTATCGAAGTTGGGTAAGAAATCCACCACGTTCTTTTCTATATCCGACAGCATAAGATTTGAAATCTTGGTCATACGGCTTTCCGTATAACGGTATGCCGCCGCCTTATCACCGTCGATGGTACCGAAGTTACCCTGACCGTCAATAAGGGGATACCTTAAAGAAAAGCTTTGTGCCATACGCACCATGGTATCGTAAACAGCCGCGTCACCGTGGGGATGGTATCTACCAAGCACAGCACCGACGGTGGTAGCGCACTTACGGTAATCGTGATCGTAAGTAAGCTTATCCTCGTTCATAGCGTAGAGGATACGGCGGTGAACGGGCTTCAAACCGTCACGCACGTCGGGTAATGCTCTGCCCACTATTACGGACATGGCGTAGTCAATATAGGCGGTCTTTACCTCGCCTTTTATATCTACGTCAAGTATTCTTTGGTTATAATGATGCTCGTATTCTTTTTCTATGTTTTTGTTTTCGTTATCCATCTGAAATCCCTCCCTTATACGTCAAGGTTGGAAACGTATTTTGCATTTTGCTCTATAAACTCACGTCTGGGCTCAACACTGTCACCCATAAGTATAGAGAAAATCTCATCCGCTTCGATAGCATCCTCGATAGTAACCTTGCAAAGAGTTCTGGAAGCAGGGTCCATAGTGGTTTCTTCAAGCTCTGCGGGGTTCATCTCACCAAGACCTTTGTAACGCTGAACCTTTATCTTGGGGCCGCCCTCGCCAAGCTCTTCTATTACTCTGTCACGCTCCTCGTCGGAGAAAACGTATCTCTTCTGCTTGCCTTTTTCCACCTTGTAAAGGGGAGGCATTGCCGCGTATATATGCCCCTGCTCGATAAGAGGACGCATATGACGGAAGAAGAAGGTCAAAAGCAGTGTTTTAATGTGGGCACCGTCCACGTCCGCATCCGCCATCATAATTATCTTCCCGTAGCGAAGCTTGCTTATATCAAATTCGTCGCCTATACCCGTACCGAGCGCCATAATAATAGGCACTATCTGTACGGAGGAATATATCCTGTCAAGTCTTGCTTTTTCAACGTTAAGTATCTTACCTCTCATGGGAAGCACTGCCTGATACTTACTGTTTCTTGCCTCCTTGGCGGAGCCGCCTGCAGAGTCACCCTCTACCAAGAACAGCTCTGTAAACTCAACCCTGCGCTCGTTACAGTCTGCCAGCTTATCGGGCATACTGCCGCCCTCAAGAAGTCCCTTACGGCGGGTCATATCCCTTGCCTTTCTTGCGGCTTCTCTTGCTCTTGCGGCGCTTATGGCTTTTTCTATTATCGCCTTACCGGTCTTGGGGTTTTCCTCAAGATACTCGTTAAGCTTTTCGGTAATCATACCGTCAACTATGGCTCGCATCTCACTGTTACCCAGCTTCGACTTGGTCTGACCTTCAAACTGAGCGTTCTCAAGCTTTACGCTGATTATGGCGGTAAGACCTTCCAATACGTCCTCACCCGTAAGCTTTTCGTCACCCTTAAGTATGCCGTGACCTTTACCGTAGTTGTTAAGAACGCGGGTTAAAGCCGCCTTAAAACCCGTTTCGTGCATACCGCCCTCTACAGTGCGGATATCGTTGGCGAAGGACAAAATGGTGTTGTTATAGGAAGCGTTATACTGCATAGCCACTTCCGCAATGGAAGTGCCCTTGCCGCCGTTAACGTAAATTATATCGGGATGCAAAAGCTCCTCGTGCTTTTTGCTGTTTATATGCTCAACAAAGCTTCTGATACCGCCCTCGTAGCAAAGGTTTATCTCTACGCTCTCCTCGCCTCTTAAATCTCTCAAGGTGATGGAAAGACCCGCGTTAAGGAACGCCTGCTCTCTCAGTCTCGTCTTTACGGTATCAAAATCGAAAACCACCTCTTCAAAAATGGTCTCATCAGGATAAAAGCGCACGTAAAGACCGTGTTTATCCGTTTTACCCGCCTGCTTAAAGGGAACGGTAACCTTACCGTACTCAAACTCCTCGGTATATTCGTAACCGTCGTAGCAGTCTTTCATAACGAGCTTTTTGGAAAGCGCGTTAACAACGGAAGCACCAACGCCGTGAAGACCGCCGCTTATGCTGTATCCGCCGCCGCCGAACTTACCGCCCGCGTGCAATACGGTGAACACTACCTCGGGGGTGGGAATACCCATTTTTGCGTGCATACCCGCGGGTACACCGCGTCCGTCGTCCTGAACGGAACAGCTTCCGTCCTTTTCAAGGGTAACGGTAATGTTCTTACAGTAACCCGCCAACGCTTCGTCTATGGAGTTATCCACAATCTCGTATATCAAATGGTGCAGACCGCGTATGGATGTGGTACCGATATACATACCGGGACGCTTACGCACCGCCTCAAGTCCTTCAAGAACCTGTATTTGGTTTTCGTTATAACTTTGTGCCATATTTTCTGCCATTTATATTCCTCACTTTTCCGTCCTTCCGCGGTTTTTAAGCACCTTTGCGGAAAGAGATGTTATATATATTCTGTCAGTATATTCGTTATCTGCCAGCACGAAGGCGTTTGGCAGGTCCGTACACAGATTGACCGCTTTGTATTCCTTTTGCATCCGTGCCAAAAAATTTTTGGTATCACCGGACTCGGTGGCTTTGTCTATATCAAAAATCCCTATTATCTCTCTGTCGCGAACCGTTTCATTCTTTCCCAAGTGCATTATTTTCCTCTCCCTCAGCTTTTTCCGCGATGCACATACCTTTCTCTACCCTTATGCGGTTTTGTGTGTTCAGGGTTGAAAAATACTCTTTTTCACAGGCGGTTATAATAACCTGTCTACCCACGGTTTTTCTAAGGATTATCTCCCGCCTGCTTTCGTCCAGCTCGCTTAATATATCGTCAAAGAGAAAAACGGGATACTCGCCGGTTATTTTTCTGGACATCTCACCCTCGGCCAATTTTAAAGCAAGCACTGCACTTCTTTGTTGCCCCTGAGATGCAAAAAACCTTCCGTTTTTGCCGTTAAGATAAATCGTAAAGTCATCTTTATGGGTACCGAAAAGACTTATACCACGCAAAATTTCCGTTTCTGCCTTGCCGTTAAGGTAGGCAAGCATTGCCTGCCTGGTTTCCTCGGCGGTTTCCGGCTCGTCCTCAAAACAGCCGTTGTATTTAAGCTTCAAGCTTTCACGACCGCCGCTTATTTCTTCTTGCTGAAGAGCTGCACATTCCTCAAGCTGTTTTAAAAACCGCCTTCGGTTAAAGCTTATCGCCGCCGCGGCAGAGGACAGTTTTTCGTTGTATATGCCCAGCATATCTCTTTTATAGCCTATATCGCCCTCTTGCTTGAGCAAAGCGTTTTTTTGTATTATTATTTTATTGTACTCGTTCAGATATGAAACGTATCTCGGATAGGATTGGCATATTGCCATATCTATAAATCGGCGGCGGTTTTCCGGCTGACCCTTTATCAGATTAAGGTGGTCGGGTGTGAAAATAACCGCCCTGAAGGCACCTAAATATTCCGATAGCTTGGTCACACCGTTACCGTTACGAAAAAACTCACGCCTGCGGTTTTTGTAAAGCTTTACGCCAAGCCTCGTTTCCTTTACTCTGTCTTTAAAGGAAAGCTCGGCGGCGGCACCTTCCTCACCAAAACTTATAAGCTCTCTGTCCTTACAGCTGCGAAAGCTTTTACCTGCGGCAAAATAAAATATTCCCTCAAGAATATTGGTCTTACCTGCGGCGTTCTCGCCGTAGATAATATTTACTCCGTCGGCAAAAGAAAGCTCGCTATGCTTATTGTTTCTGAAATTTACAAGCTTTAAGCTTTTTATCTGCATTTTATCCGTTAAGCCTCATGGGAAGCACCAAGTAAAGATACTTGCTTCCTTCTTTTTCCACTGCGGGGGTTATTACCATTGACATCAGGGGTGAAGAAAGAGAAGCCAATATAAGCTCGTCCTTACAAGCCCTTAAAGCATCCAGCAAATAACGGTTGTTAAAGCCTATTTCTATATCCTCGCCGTCCTTGCTTACGGGGATATTATCGTTTACCTTACCGTATTGGGTATTACAGGAAACGTTTAAGTTACCGTCCTTAAAACTGCATTTAAGGGGAGTTATAAGCTTATCGTCTATGAGCAAGGAAGCTCTTTCAACACTGTCTATAAACAGACCGGTATCTACTTTTACGAATATTTTATTTTGAGTGGGGATGGCTTTTCTGTAATCAAAGAACTCACCCTCTATAAGACGGGAGAAGAAAACCGTACTGCCCACCTTCATAATAATGTGCTTACCCGTAAGCTCTACCTCCACGGTTTCGTCAGCATCCGTAAGAAGCTTTGAAAATTCGTAGATGCTCTTGCCGGGAACTATAAAGCCCATTTCCGTATTACTTACGGCGGAAATTGCGCTTTCTTCTTCACGTAAAGCCATACGGTGGTTATCAAGGGCAACCACTGTCAGCTTATTTTCTTTTATCTCAAAATATTCACCGGTAAGTATGGGGCGCGCATCCGTTTGCGCTACCGCAAAATAAGTGGAAGAAATTATTTCTTTTAACAGTCCTGCGTTTATTCTGAAGCTTTTATCACCGCTGAGCTCAGGCAGATTGGGAAAAGCTTCTGCAGAAAGAGCGTGTACAGAAAACTCACTCATACCACCGCTTATGGTAACGGTGTTCTTTTCGTTGATCTCAAAGCATATATCACAATCGGGGAAGTTACGTACTATCGCGCTTATCTTCTGTGCGTTAAGTATAACCGCGCCGTCTCCTTCACCCAAAACGGTGGTAACGGTTTTTACACCTTTTTCCAAATCGTAGCCGCAAACGGAAAGCTCGTTACCGCAAAGCTCGAACAAAAGACCTTCCAATGCGGGAAGCGTGCTTTTATTGGAGGAAGCGGCAAGGGCAGGCATTATTGCGGAAAGCAAGGTTTTTCTGTCTGAAGTAAATCTAAGTGCCATTTTTAAAAAAATTTCTCCCCTTCGTAAATCAAATATCATATATCGAATTTCTATAGGATTAATAGTAGTAGTACTATTAGGAACTGCGGAAAATGAGGGAAACTTCGTTTTTCCGCTTTTTTCTTGGCTTTTTCGACGGTTTTCTCTGTGGAAAATCCTGTCCGAACGGTATGGAAAAATTTTGGAAAAGTAGGGAAAGTTTTTCTAAGAATTAAGCTCTTTCTCTATAGATTCCATTTCTCGCCTGAAATTATCGGAAGTCTTCATTTTTTCCTCAATTTTCTGACAAGATTCCATAATCGTGCTGTGGTGTTTGCGGAGAACTGTTCCTATCTCCTTAAAAGTCATGTTAAGAAGGTTGCGCATAAGGTACGCGCAGATGTGGCGGGCGTTCTTAATTGAAGAGTCACGCTTACTGCCCGTTATATCTTCCTTTTTTATCTCGTAGCGCATGGAAATATACTTTAATATCTTCTCGGAATTTACGCTGTCTTCCTCCGCTTTTTTAAGGTATTCGGAAAGCACTCTCTTCGCCATGGCAAAGCTTATTTTTTCACCGCCTATAAGACTGTGGGCTTTGAGGGTTTTTATTGCGCCTTCTATCTGTCTGATGTTGGTTTTTATGTTTTCTGCAAGATACTGCAAAACGTCGTTGGGTATATCTACCCCGAAAGACTCTGCCTTTCTTTTAAAGATTGCCTGCCTTAATTCCTCATCCGGCGGCTGAATGTCTATAACACCGCCTGCGGAGAAACGGGAGGTCAAGCGCTTGTCTATATCCTGAAGCTCCGAAGGCTGCTTGTCCGACGCGAAAACTATCTGTTTACCCTTATTGTACAACGCCTCAAAGGTATGGAACATCTCCTCCTGTACCGCGTGCTTGCCCTTTAGGAACTGAATATCGTCTATCAGCAAAAAGTCCAGATTACGGAACTTGGACCTGAACTCCATAGGGTCCTTCTTTTTTGCTATGCTTTCGATAAGTAAGTTGGTAAAGGCTTCACAAGTTATGTAAACCACTTTAAAATCCGGCTTATTTTCAAGTATATCGTTTATTATTGCAAACAGTAAATGGGTCTTACCCAAGCCGGAGGGACCGTATAAGAACAGAGGGTTATAAAATTCAGCCGGATAGCGGCAAGCCATAAGGCTGGTTTCGTAGGCTACGCGGTTGGAAGAGCCTACCACAAAGTTCTCGAAGGTATAAGCGGGGTTTACCATGGGAAGTTCCTCAAGCCTTCTTGCCCTTGCTTCCTCCTCTTTTTTCTTCTCTAACTCCTCTTCTCTTTTCTTCTCGTCCTCTTTTTCTATTTCCGCGCGGGTGCGGAACACAAGAGTTACGTCATCTCGCTCCAGCTCTATCTCAAAAGCCTCGGTCAGATCGTCCACGTAAGAGGTCAAAACCTTGTTACGCTTAAAATCATTCTCACATATAAGAGTAACGGTGCCGCCGTCAATACTTTGAACCGTCATGGGTTTTATCCAGAGGTTCATGGTAATATCAATATAATCAAGCTCTTCCTCAAGGTAATCCAAAACGCCTTGAAAAATAGTTTCTTTACTTAAACCCATATTTTTATCCTTTCTCAGCCAAAAATAAAGATCGGCTGAAGTATCAATATCCGAAAAATGCGCATATATACACTATTATAGTATATACTTATATATAGTATAGCATAAACATTACATAAAGTAAATAGCGCGCAAAAAAATTTTTTTAAAAGACGTGGAATAAATTTAATAAAAACCCTTGACAAATCTTGAAAAATGTGTATAAAATATATGTTGCTGCTTTAAAAGAGCAAAAACTCGGCATTTACAGTTATTTAAGGAGGTGCAAATACCGTGTTAAGAACATATCAGCCCAAAAAGCGTCACAGAAAGATGGAGCATGGCTTCAGAAAGAGAATGGCTACTGCTAACGGCAGAAAAGTGCTTAAGAGAAGAAGAGCAAAGGGTAGAGCAAGACTCACCTATTAATTTTTCGGTTATAGATGGTAACGGCAATGAAGTTCCCTGTTATAAAGGAAAATCATTTGTTTCAAAAAGTCTACGATAAAGGCAGATGTTACGTTTCTGAGGGTTTGGCGGTCTACGTGCTGAAAAACCGTAACAGAGAGGTAACGGCTGTCGGCTTCACCGTATCTAAAAACAGAGGGAATGCGGTTCTGCGGAACACCGTCAGAAGACGGATGAGAGATGCGTACCGCATTCTTTACCCATATCTAAATAAAGGGTATTTAATCGTAATAGTCGCCAGACAACCGTGTATTAATTTCAATTCAACCGAGCTTTGCGAGCAGCTTTGCGGTTCATTTAGAAAGGCGGCCCTGTTTTTGTAAGATCTCCCCCCTCTTTTAGCGGAGGTTTTTTCGGTGTGATTTAAGATTTTAATGAAAAAAATATTTATTTACCTTATAAGGCTCTATCAAAAGCATATTTCATCAGGAACCCGTCGGCATTGCAGATTCACGCCGACCTGTTCTCAATACGCTATAGAAGCGATTAGTGAGTGGGGTGCTTTTAGGGGCTTTTTTTTGGCTTTATACAGGATATTGCGCTGTAACCCTCTTTGTAAGTACGGGTACGACCCTGTACCCTTAAGGAAAGATAAGAAAGGGTAAAGGAAATGTTTGATTTTTTATACGTAATTATAGGTTGGATAATGAAGCTGTGCTACAGCATATCATTTAACAACTATATTATTACCCTGTTTATTTTTGCGCTTGTTATGCAGGTTATTCTTTTTCCATTTGGTATCAAGCAGCAGAAGTCTTCCGTTAAGTTGGCGTCTATCAGACCCAAGGAGATGGCTATAAGACAAAAGTATAAGGGCAGAAACGACCGTGTTACACAGCAGAAGATGCAAATGGAAATACAGGAGATGTACAAGGCGGAGAATTACAGCCCCACAGCAGGTTGTTTGCCTTTGCTGATGCAAATGCCCATAATTTTGGCACTTTTCGGCGTTGTAAGATTGCCCATAACTTATTCTACGAGTATTGACGACGTACAAGGCTTGTACGTTGAGGCTTATCATATTGCCGAAAACCAGAAGGAAGCATACGAGTTGTGGATGGAAAACGATCCCGACGTGAAGAAGCATTGCGAAAGCATGATTGACGAGCTTGAAGAAATGCAAAATCGTATTATTCTCAAAAAGGAAGGCGATAAGAGTCCTACACAGTTTGACGAGCTTTCCATGGTTAAGTTCATGCAAAAGGGTATAGACAACTTTATGGCTGATTTCGGCTACGAAAACGGCGTTTATACCAAGCTTGAAGCGTTGAAAGCCGGCGAGACCGATGCGGAACTCGGCAAGGACAAGGAATACAGCGTATTCAAAGAAGGAAGCTTTATGGATAAGCTTTTGTATAAGGAAAACGCACTTGTATCCGCAAATACCGAAGAAGTTTACGACTTTAACGCATTTTTAGAGGAAAAGGGTATTTATACGGAAGAAAAACAGAAGGAAGTGGAAAACGGCAGTTACAGCTTCCCCGATTTTGATTTCATCGGTGATACTACCACTCTTGATACTCCTTCCTTCTCTCTTAATTGGCTGTTGCTCGTACCCATATTGGTATTCATATCCAGCTTCCTGTCTTCTGAGATATCCAGAAGAATCACCACCCAGCCGGTTTCTGACCCCAACCAGCCTAACCCCAACAGCGGCTTTATGCGTTGGATGATGCCCGCCATGTCTACCTATTTTGCATTCACTTTCCCTGCGGCAATAGGTATTTACTGGGTGTTCAGAAGCATATTCTCCGTAGGTCAGCAGTTTATATTGACTAAGATGTATCCCGCACCCAAGTTTACCGAGGAAGATATGAAGAAGGCGGTAAGCGAGGTTAAGGCGGCTAAAAAGCGTAAGAAGCTTATTACCATCGAGGTTGACGAGGACGATACTTCCTACGATGATCTTGCAATAAGCGAAGAAAAAGCAGAGAAGATCCGTCGCCGTAAGGAAAAGCTTGAGCGTGAAGCGGCTGAAAAGGCTTCCGAAGCCAAGAAAGAGGAAAAAGCTTCTTTGGTTGAAAAGCCCGTTTTGAAAGACGACGACAGCGACAGAAAGGAATAATTCTATGATAAAGGAAACCACCGTTTCCGCAAAGACCGTAGACCTTGCAGTGCAAATGGGCGCTGAAGAGCTTGGTTACGGTGTGGAAAAGGTAAAATATGAAGTTATAGAGGAAGGCAAAAAAGGTATTCTCGGCATAGGCAGCAGTAACGCAGTGGTAAGAGTTTATCACGAGGATACACCTACCGAGATAGCACTGAACTTTATAGGCACTCTCCTTGAAAATATGGGCGTTAACGCATCAGTTGCCGTTAAAGCAGAGGATGATGAGGGTGTGCAGATTGAGATAACGGGCGAAAATTTGGGACTTCTCATAGGCAAACACGGTGATATGCTTGATTCCGTTCAGTATCTTGCAACCCTTGCCGCTAACAAGGACAGAGATAAGGACGATTTCTTCCGTATCTCCGTTGACGTGGAAGGCTACAGAGAAAAGCGTGCCGAGGCGCTTCGTGCACTTGCAAGAAGAATGGCAGACAGAGTGCTTCGTTCCCGCCGCAACTATACTCTTGAGCCTATGAACGCTTACGAGCGCCGCATAATCCACAGCGAAATTCAGCTTATAGAAGGCGTTACGACTTATTCAATAGGTCAGGACGTGGACAGAAAGATAGTTATAAGCTTAGAAAAGAAATAAAAAAATAATAAAGTGCCGAGTTACCTTTTTTGGGAAACTCGGCATTTTTTTCAGTTATATTCGGCTAAAGCCGAGTTTTTTATTTTCCGTTTCGTATCTCTTTCTCTGCGGAATTAAATATTTCCTGCGCGGCTTCAGTGCTTACTGCCTCAGCAAAGAGGCGGAATCCACCGCCGTTAAGGGGAATAACCGTTACGCTTCCGCGCTTATAATGAAGCATTACCCCTTCACCGCCGCGGCCAACGGTGCCCTTGTTATGCAGTCTGTCCATGGTTTCCGCCTTCATATCCTCGTCGCAAATGCAATTTTTTGATTCTATAACACGCTTGGGGATTTCCCCGTAAAGCTCCGACACGGTCTTTTTAAGCTTTAGGGAGCTTTCCAAGGCTTTAAGCACCAAGGCGTTGCCGTCAAAGCTCCAAAAACAGCGGCTTGCCGCCTCACGGCTTCTGCCCGTGGCTTCGCCGTAAAATACTGGCTTACAGCCTGATTTTTCTACCGCTTCCTCCACGAAGCGAGGACATAGAGTGGGCAAAGCCACCTCCCCGTCGGCACCCTTGGCGGCGATACATAAAAGTGACCAGAATCCGCACTCAGTTTGGTCGGACAAGCGCGCCTCCGCGTATAATCCGTCGGCGGAAACGAAAAATACGTCTCTGTCACTACCCGTACCGTATTCCACCTCGGCACCCATTTTTGAAGCTACCGAATATAAAAATTCCGAGGCGGGATTCTTATCCCCAACGTAAAACTTTGCCCCTCTGAGGCTTTCCACCGTATGGGTAAGACGGGCGGCATAGCGGAATTTTGGCGCGTCGTCACCGTCAAGTGTCAGTATTTCACCTGCGGAAACGGTACTGGGTACGGGACGCGCCAATGCCGCCTCCAAGGCGCGCTCCTCCTTACCCGTAGGGGGCAGACCGTCACCGTCAAAAACGGTAATATGGGCGATGCCGTTGTTAACACCCACCACCACGGAATAAGAAAGACCGTATTCCACTGCGGAAAAGGATGCCAAGGCACCAAAACCCTCCCCTAAATCGTAGGCTCTGCCGCCGTAGATACGCACACCGCACAGAATACTGTCGGAAAGCGCCTTGGCTTCACTGCTTCCGTCGGAAAAAACGCCGATGGCAGAGCCTGCACCGGCGGTATAAGCCAAGGCACCGCCTAAGCGTGAAGTCAGCTCACCGCCTATATAACTGCCGTATTTGCCGCTTATTTTGCCACCCTCTATATGTCTTTTTCTTATATCACCGAATATAACGCTTCTCATTACTCTCGTCCCCTTTTCTATCATCAGTCCCGATTTAAGCACCGTACCGCCTGCAATATAGGCGCCGTCACCGATGACCGTACCGCCGCCGATAACGCACCCCATACCTATAAACGCACCCTTGCCTACGTGCACGTTCTCGCAAAGGATACTGCCGTAAACGGCGGCACCGCTTTCCACGAACGCGCCGTCAAAAAGGATGGCGCCCTCCACTGCCGTATCCTGCTCGTACTCACTCTTGCCGAAAAGCACGTTTTTGACCTTGCCCGCCTGTCTGAAGCAACAGTTATAATAGCTTTCTATATCACCTATATCGCACCAATAGCCTTGCTCCTCTATACAGTGGAGGGGTATCCCCTCTGCCATCAGCCGCGGAAACAGGTCAGCGGCAAAATCCCTCTGTCCCTCGCCGATAAAGGGCAATATTTGGGGCGAAAGCACGTAAATGCCCGTGCTGACCAGATTGGTAAGGGTTCTGCCCCAGGAGGGTTTTTCCACAAAGCCTTGGATAATACCGTTTTTTACATAGACGGTGCCGTATTCCGTGGGATGGCTTACGCGCTTGCAGACGATGCTGAGAACTGCGCCCGAAGCCTTGTGGCGCTTCATAATCTCGCCGAAATCAAAATCGCAAACGGTGTCACCGCTGACTACCAAAAAGCAGTCGTCAAAGCCTGCGGCGGCGTTTTTTACGCAACCGGCGGTGCCCAGCGGCATATTCTCCCTGAAATATTTAATTTCCGCACCCTGCACGGGATAGGCTTCGATTTGCTCTGCCTTGTACATGGTGGCAACGGATATTTCCTTCGCCCCCGCCGCCGTAAGCTGTTTTATCAGCTTTCCGTAAACGGTGCCGCCCTCTATGGGCAGAAGTGGTTTTGGGCGGGTTTCGGTAATGGGTGATAATCGCTTGCCGTAGCCTCCCGCAAGCACAACCGCGTATTTTAACAAAAGACTTGCGCCTCCCTTTATGGTTTGAGATAAGTTTTTGCAAAATTCTACAATTTTATGCACAAAAAATCCCAAGTGCTCGTTTTGAACACTTGGGATTTCAGACCGCTGACAAAGGCACAGAACACGAAAAAGAAAAAATACTACTATTTTAAGGTAGAAAATTCAGGGGAAATCCCTGAATTTTCTGCTTTTTATTATAGTTTTTCGTTCAAAACGAACCTCGGCTCACAGTACCGTTCGGGGTCCCCGTTACGAACGAAGTGAGTAATGGGGTGGCATAACAGCTATCGCCTCGGTTCGTCTTGTCTGCACTCTTTCTCAGCACTCTGCCAAGCTGATGACAAACTTTGTCATCAGCTTGAAATCCCAAGTGTTCGTTTTGAACACTTGGGATTTTTGAATTGTTATATCTTATTTGCTTGCTTCTTCGCTTGTATCTTCTGCGTTGTTATCGCTTAAAGCTACAACCTTATAAGCGTCCTCGCCGCCGAAGGCTTTAAGGGTGGGCATAAAGTTCTTTCTTTCCTCTTGGATGCCCTGAAGGGTACCTGAGGTGTTAAACATTGTACTGTAGGTGTAGAATACGAAGCCCTCGTTATTACCGGTGGTTTCCAAGAACTCAAGCTGGCGCTTGGTAACGTCCTTGTTGGTAGCGTATTCCTTAAAGGCTTCCTGACCGCTGTCCTTTATTCTGTAGATACCGATACCGATTATAAGTCTTACGGCATCGCTGGTGCACAAATCCATCCAAGCCTTGGTGCACACGTCGAACTTACAGCTGTTTGTGGGATGCTCAAAGCCCCAATAAACCTGAGGAACCAAGTAGTCACAGTAACCCTCGGTGCTGCCCCAGCTATATACGTCTGCAAAGAGCGCGTTCATGTTGTTGCTTATGTTACCTGCGGGGGAGATACCGAACCAAATGGTTTCGTCAACGGCTTTAACTGCATCGTACATACCCTTAACGAGGCTGTTAACCTGGTCAAGACGGTACTGACGGCGGTCCAGCAATTCGTTGCCGGTTATGTTGTATTCTTCCGCAACCTGAGTCCAGTGAGCGTCGTCAAAGCTATCTTCCATGGTGGGATAGAAATAGTCGTCGATATGTACTGCATCTACGTTGTAGTTGGTGCATATCTCGGTAACACCGTTCCAAACGAGCTCTTTGTTCTCCTGAACGCCGGGGATAAGGTAGTAAAGACCGTCGTATTCGGAAAGGTTGGAAGCTCTCTTAGCCTCGTCCTTATACCACTGAGTCAAGGGGTACTGATCGCCCATAATGTTAAGGTTGGGGCCTGCGGTTAAGCGCATGGGATTTACCCAAGCGTGGAAGGAAAGACCGTAGGAGTGAGCTATCTCGATGAATATCTTGAGCATATCGTACTCGAACTCGTTACCGTATTTACCTACCGTAAAGTGAGAAGGAGCGTAAAATTCAGAGGGATAGAAGCTATCGCCGTTGGGACGCACCTGAACGATTATGGTGTTAAAGCCTGCGTCTGCAATACCCTTACAAACCTTGGTTATCATGCGGGTATAGTTTTCTTCGGGTTTTTGACCGTTACCGCCTTTGTAGATGCTGGTCATGCTGAACTGGTCAAGCCAGATACCGCGCATACTTTCGTAGTTGACGCTTACGTATTCGGGGTCGCGCTGTGCGCTGCCGTCGTCAGCGGTATCGGAGAAGGTGTCGGCAGGTATCAAATGAAGCTTGCTTGTTTCTTCGGGTTGACTGCTTTCGTCATCGGGTTGGGAAATAAGCTCGGAAATAAATTCGGAAACGTCGCTTACCTCGGTATTTTCGCCTGAAACGTCGGGGGTACTGCTTGTGCCTTCCTCGTTCTTCTTACCGCAGGAAGCTGTGGAAACAACGAAAGCTAACGCAAGCAAAAGAGCAAGTAAAGCCTTAATTCTTCTTGTCATGTTAAAATTCCTTTCAGTTTATTGTTCGTTTTTAAGAAGGGGCAAGAAGTTTTCAAGCTCCTCTGTTATCTTACCGTTATACTCACCGCTGTAAATATCGTACATAGAGCAGTAATCAAACATGATAAAGCCTTCTGCCACGTCAAAATCATATGTAAACTCAAGTATGCGCTTGATGTTATCCTTATACAGATACCAACCCGGGTCGCTTTCGGTAAGGGTGGGGCTTACCGTGCGGTAGAGGCCTATGCCCAGTACCAATTTAACGCTGTCGCATCTTATAAGGTTTGCCCAGTTGATGGAGCATATATCAAACTTCGCAAAATCGCGGTAGTAATCAAAGCTCCAATAAACCTGAGGCGCTATATAGTCGATATATCCCGGCTGAGAGCACCAGGTATCAATATCGGCGGAAAGATATCCGCGGTTGTTTTCGATATTACCTGCGGGTGAGATACCGAAAAGCAAGTCGGGATGGACCGCGTGGATGGCGTCGTACATCCCCTTAACCAGGCTGTTAACGCTGTCGTAACGGAACTGCTTTAAGGTTCTGCCGTTTGCCAGCTCGTTAAACGCCTTGGTATCAAACTCTTCCGTAACGCCCGAGGGATAGAAATAGTCGTCGATATGGATGCCGTCAATATCGTAGTTATTGCATATTTCCACGGCACCATCGATAACCAACTGCTGAACCTCTTCATAGGCAGGGTTTGCGTAATATCTGCCGTCGATGGCGATTATGTAATCCCCTTCCTTGTTGTTGAACCATTCCTTGATAGCGTAGTTATCGGGGACGGACACTATCTGGCCGGCCAGAAGCAGTCTGTAAGGGTTAAGCCAGGCTTGAAGCGATATATTGTGCTTATGAGCTATATCACAGAAGATCTCCAAGGGGTCGTACTCAAAAACGCTGTCGTAATCGCTTACCGCGTAGCGGGAGGGCGGATAAAGCTCAGAGGGATAAAAACTGTCCCCATGGCCTCTCACCTGCAAGAACAGAGTGTTGTAGCCGTCCCTTTCCAAGTTAGAGCAGATCTGCTCCACCAATCGGGTATAATCGGCTTCATCTCTTTGCTTGCCGCCGCTGCGGAACAAGCACTCGGCACTGTACTGATAAAGCCAAATGCCCTTCATATACTCGTAGTTAAGCGGGGTGTGTCCTGTAGGCATCGTTTTCTCCTCGTTACTTTCTTCCGTACCCTTGCTTTCCTCAAGGCTTTCCTCGCCGCTTTCCTCTTGGGGTACGGCGCTTTCCTCGCGGATTAACTCGGATGACGCGTCCTCCAAAGCAGAGTCTGCACCGCCCTTTGCTTCCTTTTTACAGGAAGCAAGGACGGATAAAAGCATAACGCATACTAAAAACAAGGATAGAAGTCTTTTAATGTTCATTAACGTAAGCTCCTTTCGGGGCGATGGGATTTACCAATCTTTTACCATACCTATGTAGTTGGCAATCTCCTGAGAGAAGGCGGAAGAATAACTGCCAACGGTTGTATTGATATTATATGTGCTTTCATACTTGAAAAATACCCAACCGGAAGCTCTGTCGTGATTCTTTAGGTAGGTAAGCATACGGGCGATGTTATCCTTGCGGTTATACCAACCGGGGTCGGTCTCGTTGTAGGAAGCATTATTTTCTGCTCTGTAGGTAGGTATGCCTATAATCAAGTCAACCTCATCGGCGGTACACATTGCCGCCCAGTTTTCGGTACATACGTCAAATTTTGCAGGGTTCCATGAATAATCAAAGCTCCAATAAACCTGAGGACAGATATAGTCCACGTAACCGGGAGTGGAGCACCAGGTTTTTACGTCTGCGCAGAGGTAACCGGTCTGGTTGTTATCGATGTTACCCGCGGGGGAGATACCGAATATCAAATCGTCGTTATACTCGTGCATTGCGGAGTAAATGTCACGCAACAAGGTGTTTACCTGCTGACGGCGGAACTCTTTTCTTACGGAAAGGCTGGAAGCGGAGCCGTAAGAGGAGCCGTAAAGGTTAAACGCCGCCTGGTCGAAGGCAAGGTCTGTGGATTCGGAGTCAATGCTTACGTAGAAATAGTCGTCGAAATGGATACCGTCTATATCGTAGTTTTCGCAGATCTCCATAACGCCGTCGATAATAAGCTGTCTTGCTTCGGGATAAGCGGGGTTAAGATAATACTTACCGCTTACGTTTACTATGTAGGTGCCGTTTTTTGAGCTGTCGTTATACCACTGTTTAAGGGTGAACTGAGAATTTACTGCGCTTAACTGAGAGGAGGACATAAGACGCATGGGGTTAAGCCAAGCGTGTACGGAAATATCCTTCTCGTGTGCTATCTCCAGGAACACCTCTAAGGGGTCGTATGCAAAGGCGCTGTTGGTACTGCCGTAGCTTGTACCGCTTACTGCGTAAGGCGAAGGAGAGAAGTACTGAGATGGGTACAAAGAGTCGCCGTTGGGACGCATCTGAAGCAGAACGGTGTTGAAGCCGTCCTTAACCATATTGTCAACTACCGTCTGTACGTACTGTCTGTAGGAGCTTTCGCTTCTCTGAGAAGTACCGCTTTTGAACATACCGCCGGAAGTATAGTACTGGAACAACCATACACCCTTCATTCTGTCATAGTTGAGGGGCATATACTTAGCGGGTGCGGTAACTACTACGGTAATCTTAGCGCCCTCGCCCGCCTTGGTGCCGGCAGAGGTCTTTTGGTACACTACCTGACCGGGAGTGCCTTCGGAAACGTAACGCACGTCTGCAACGAATCCCGCGCTTTGCAACGCTTGCTCTGCTTCTCTTTCGGTCATACCGCTGAGGTTGGGAACGGAAGCGGTAGAGGGTGCGCTTTGAACCAAAAGCTGGCAAGCCTCCAAGTGCTTGATGGTGAGATAGTCGGCAGAGGACATAATGCCGTCGCCCGTAAGCTCAGCCGCCAACGCCTCAAGGGCGGAGGAAGACCTGGCGTTAACCAAAATAGCTTTTGCTATCTCTACGTCGTTATTATCCGTTGCGCCGTCGCCCGTGGTATCACCCGTTACGACTACGGTAACGGTAACACCGTTTACGGTAACGGTACAGCCTGTGGTAAGCTTTTCCGCAGAGGAAAGCGCGGCGCCGCTTTTGCTTTTAACGGTTATTGCGGTGGTGCCGTAGTAATAAGCAAGCTCGGCAACGGTGGTGTTGACCTCTACACCCTTCAAATAACTACCGTCCAAGGTGTAGGGGCAACGGGAGGGCATATAGAACTCGCTGTCGGCGGCGGAAACAGTTACGGTGCTTTCAGCCTCCGTGGGGAAGTAAAAACCGCCTACGGCAAATACGAATGCCAATACTAATGCTAAAAATCTTTTGGTTTTCATAAAATAGCTCCTTCCGAAGCGTGGTGTTTTTACCACTCTTTAATCTTACCTATATAGTTGTCTATTTCCTTGGAGTAGTTGGTTGCGTAGCCGCCGGTGAACAGATTATAGGTATTACCGTAAGCGAAGAAGATAAAGCCTTCAGATCTGTTGTGAAGCTTTACGTAGTCAAGCATTCTTGCTATGTTGTCATCATAGTTTTTCCAACCCACGTCAGAACCGGAGGGTGCGGAGTTAGAAGCCAGATAGGTGGGGATACCGATGTACAGCTTCACGGAGTTTGAGGTGCAAAGGTTTGCCCAAGCGCTTACGCAGTTATTGAACTTGGAGGAGTAGGTGGGATGGTCAAAGCTCCAATAAACCTGAGGACAGATATAGTCCACGTAACCGGGGGCGGAGCACCAAGTTCTTACGTCTGCGCAAAGGTAGCCTGCTGTGTTGGTGGAAATATTACCTGCAGGGGAGATACCGAACACCAAATCGTCGTTATACTCGTGGATAGCGGAGTAAACGTCCTTTACCAAGGTGTTAACCTGTTGGCGGCGGAAATCCTTACGGAAGGTAAGGTTGGTTTCGGTGCCTGCGGAATTGCCGTAAAGCTCGTAAGCTTTCTGGTCAAATGCCAAGTTCAAGGATTCGGGGTTTATGTCTGCATAGAAATAGTCGTCAAAATGTACACCGTCAACGTCATAGTTTTCGCACATTTCCATAACGCCGTCTATAACAAGCTGTCTTGCTTCGGGATATGCGGGGTTAAGGTAGTAATAACCGTCGTAAGCAACGATATAGGTGCCGTTCTTTTCGGAATCGTTATACCACTCACCGAGAGTGTACTTGGTGGGTACGTTTACTATTTGTTCGGTCTTCATAAGACGCATTGGATTTATCCAACCGTGAACGGAAAGATTCTTTGCGTGTGCTATTTCCAGGAATATCTCCAACGGGTCGTAAGCAAACTCACCGTCGTACGCTACGCCTACGGAAGGAGAGGGGGGATAGATCTCGGAGGGATAAAGAGAGTCGCCGTTGGGACGCATCTGCAAAATAACGGTGTTAAAGCCGTCACGGCTTAAATTATCCACCATCTTCGTAGCAAGCGTCCTGAAGGACTCTTCGCTTCTCTGGGTGCCGGCGTTGTTGAAAAGACTGCCTGCGGAGAACTGGTCAACCCAAACGCCCTTCATGTTATCGTAGTTTATGGGGCCGTCAACGGGAGTACTGCTGCCGTTGGGGTCCAGGCTGTCTATCATACCTGCATCGAATTTAAGTATCTGCGCCGCATCAAGGCTGTTAACGGAGCCGTCGCCGCTAACGTCACCGCGAGTTAAAGCGGCACTGTCAAGGGTGATCATCATAGCGTCGTACTTAAGCACTTGCGCCGCATCAAGGCTGTCCACAGAGCCGTTGCCGTTAACGTCACCGTACAACACGTCGGCGGCGGAAGCTTCAATGGAAACGCTTTGGGAAGGGAAGCAAAAGCTGCCCGCCAAAACAGCCAAGGCGATAACCATGGTCACAAACTTTAAAGCCTTTGTATTTCTCATAACCAATAAGGATTCCCACCACGCAGAAGGTGAAAAGCAATATCCTGTAAGTATTTGAATACATCCTTAGTGCCGTCTGCGTATAATACAGCAGATTGTATCAATTGCATTATAACAGAAGAAAAGTCAAATGTAAAGGGTTTTAAATATAAAAATAAGAACAAAAAAAGAAAAAACTTGCGGAAGACGGTTTCTCTCCGCAAGTTTTTTGCAAGGTGATTATTAGTTTTTGTTTATTTCATCTATTCCCACGCTTGCCTTGTGAGGTATGGGCTTCCAGGTTACCTTACTGAAAAGGGCTATCCACATGGTAATGTCGCCGATAATGCCGAAGGTGGTAAAAAACAGCGAATACCACAAAATTTTATGCAACCCCAAGGATTTAAGCCGTTTCCGTTCCGTAAAGAACAGCAAAAGTCCCATGGGCAAGGACAGTAAATGCTCGAACAAAAGGATTTTTACCACGCTTAACGCCAAGGAGGCAACGGAGGCGGCGGAGCTTGCAAGCAGTACCAGCAGTACGGCACTTAAAAGCTTTACGGGGATTATTAGCATACCGTAGGGCAGGTTCGTAAGCTGAAAATCCAAGGCTGAAGCCTTATTCCGTAGGGTTTTGCCCCCGAAAGTGCACTTCCACAGCTTAACGAAGAACATCCGAAACGCCATAAGATGCCCCTTTGACCAGCGGATACGCTGGCGGAACGCGATCCTCATATCCGTAGGCTGTTCATCGTAGAAGACCGCCTGATGCTGATAAGTAACGGTTATCCCCTCGGCAATTATATCCGAGGTAAACTCTCTGTCTTCCGTAAGGGTGGTATAATTCCAGCCGTCTTTTACCAGAGAGGAGCTGAACAAAAATCCGGTGCCCTGCAGTCGGGTGGAGATTCCCAAAACCGATCTTCCGCGGCTTTCAAAGCGGGAAGTTCTCAGCCAATGCAGTGCGTATGAGGCTGAGATGGCGCAGTCGTCTATATTTTTGGTGTTTCTGTAGGAGGTTATCGCCTTCTCTCCGGTGTGGAAGGCATCGTTCATACGGCTTACGTAATCGGTGCTGAGCAGATTGTCCGCATCGAACAGAAAATACCCCTCAAAGCTCTCGATTCCGTAGTCCTTTTCTATGTTTTTGAACAGAAATTGCAGTGCGTAACCCTTGGTGCGGTGCTCGTTGTCAAAGCGCTCGTAGCAATGGGCGCCCAAGCTTCTTGCTATCTCCGCTGTCTTGTCTGTACAGTTGTCCGCCACCACGAAAATATCCAAAAGCTCTTTTGGGTAATCCTGCTTTTTGATACTGTCTATAAGCTTGCCGATGACCGCCTCCTCGTTCCTTGCGGCGATGACCACGGCGTATTTGTGCTTTTCTTCCGTTTGGGGGAATTTTTTCGTGACGAAAAAGCCGACGACCATAATAATCGACCTGTAAGCGTAGATCGCCCCGAACACCGTTATGATTATTTCGCAGATTCGGCTCAGTAGTTCCATATATACCTCGTTGGTATTATTTTATGTCGTCTATTCCTATGTCCGACTTATGGGGTATAGGCTTCCAGGTAACCTTGCTGAACAGTGCTATCCACATGGATATATCACCGATTACGGTGAATATGGGGAAGGTTATGCAGAACAGGATATGCTTCCACCGCTTCATTCGTTTAAGCCGCTTGTGCTCTGCTATCACCACCGCCGCTATCCAAGGGATATCCCCTATCTTGCCGATAAACAAAATGCCCAATATTTTATAACATAAGCTCCACCAATGGGGGTCATCCGTCGCCAAGGCAAAGCCCAGCGCCGCCGCCAGAAGCTGAATGGGCACCATAAAGATGCAGTAGGGGAAGTTGGTTATCTGAATATCGAAGGCAGAAAGCTTGTTTTGCCAGGTCTTGCCCGTGAAGGTACATTTCCACAGCTTGAAGAAAAACATCTTGAACGCCAAAAGGTTGCCCTTTGCCCAGCGGATGCGTTGACGGAATGAGATGCGCAAGGATACCGGCTGTTCGTCGTAAAACTCCGCTCGGTGCTGATAGCTTATCCTGACACCCTCCGCTATGAGATGTGAGGAAAACTCCCTGTCCTCCGTAAGGGTAACGAAGTTCCAACCCTCTTTCACAAGGGAGGAAGCGAAAAGATAGCCGGTGCCCTGCAATCGGGTGGAAAGACCGAAAAAGGACCTTCCTCGGCTTTCAAGGCGTGCCGTACGTACCCAGTGAAGGGCGTAGCTTGAGGCTATGGGGTTATCGTCTATATTTTTGGTGTTTCTGTAGGAGGTTACGACCTGCTCACCGCTGTGGAAGGCGTCGTTCATACGGGCGATGAAGTCTTTTTTAAGGAGATTATCCGCGTCGAATATAAAATACCCCTCAAAGCTCTCGATTCCGTAGTCCTTTTCTATGTTCCTGAACAGATATTGCAGTGCGTAGCCCTTGGTGCAGTGCCGGTTATCGAAGCGCTCGTAGCAATGAACGCCCGCGTTCCTTACTATTTCCGCTGTCTTGTCGGTACAGTTGTCCGCCACCACGAAAATATCCAAAAGCTCTTTTGGGTAGTCCTGTTTTTTGATACTGTCTATAAGATTACCGATGACCGCCTCTTCGTTCCTGGCGGCGATGACAACGGCATATTTATGCTTAACTTCCGTTTCGGGGAACCGTTTGGTAAGGAAAAAGCTTATAAATTTAAGGACGGTGCGGTGGAAATAGCACACGCTTACGATGCTTATTAAAAGATTACACAGCCAAAGCAGTTCCTTCATACCCACACTCCCCCTATTTTAATAACTACATAGTATCACAAAGCGGTGGGGTAGTCAAGATTTTAACGTAATAATTGACAAAAAGCCGTATATGGGTTATAATCGGTGTAATTAATTGAAACTACGGAGAAATTATGAAGAAACAAAGACTTTTGGTATTGCTTGCGGCGGCGCTGTGCCTTGGCGCTTGCAGTGATATAAACGTGGAAGAACCGCCTGCCTCCTCGCAAGTCGCGGAGGAGAGCGTTATAAGCGAGGAAACCGCAGAAGAAGGGGAAAGCCTGTGGATTTCCGAGGAAGAAAGTGCGTTCACGGCAGAAAGCAGTGAGCCGACCGCCGAAGAGAGCAGTGAAGAACCCGTTGAGGAAAGCGCTCCTCCCCAAGTGACGGAAAGCAGTTCCGCCCCCGAAATCAACGTAAACACGGCGGAGATATGCGCGGCCATCGCCGCCATTAAGGAAAGCGGGTTCACCACCGATATAGACGACCCCGAGGCGCAGGAAAAGCTAAAAGAGCTTCAGGAATACCTTGAGGGTACGACTTACGGCTTTTTTTACTGCGATCTGGAGTTTACCCGCTATATAGCTTACGGCACGAACAAGCAATTCCACACCGCAAGCACCTCCAAACTGCCCTACATAAAGCATCTTGCGGAGAGGGTGGATGCAGGTGAGATAGATTTAAGCGAACAGCTGGTACAGCTTGCGGAATATCACGACCCCGGCAGCGGAATCCTTAAAAACAACACCCCCGGCGGCAGTTACAGCGTTGCCACCCTTATGGATTACGTGCTGAGATACAGCGATAACATAGCGTATAAGATGCTGATACAGCGTTTCGGACTTGCCGAGTTCAAAGAAGGGCTTAAAAACATAGGCGTAAGCTTCGAAACCTATAACGGCTACGGTAACTGTACCGCTTCGGAGATGGCGGCAATGCTTTTTGACGTGGCAACCTATAAGGGCGGTTGCGTGGAGCTTATCCAAAACGCCGCATGCAACGCCAGCTATAACTGGCAGTTCGGCGCGGAGCTTTCCGAGTACAAGGTGATGCAAAAATACGGCGTTATCAAGCCTTCCAACCTTATGTACCACGATATTGCCGTGGTTTACGCGCCTAAGCCTTATCTTATAGTGATGTACACCAACATTAACTACGACAGTGCTGATAAAAACGTTCCTTTCCGCAAAGTTGGCAGACTTGTGGAGGAAATAGACGCGCTTTTGCGGTAAAATTTGCGCAATATTAACGAAATGTGTACAAAAAATAAATTTTTGTAAATACTATTGAAAAGGCATTTCGTTTATGATATAATTCGAATGTTGTAGACTTTTATGGATTTATTGGAGGTATGATTGGTTATGACCACTCTTGAAATTGTAATAGGTATTCTTCTTTTTATAATGGCAATATTCCTTATCGTTTCCATTCTTATGCAAAGCGGTAAGAGCAAGAAGCTTTCCGGCACTATCGCCGGCGGCGCTGAGACTTTCTTTGGTAAAGAAAAGGGTCAGGCTATAGATAGGACTTTGTCTAAGGTTACTAACGTCGTTTCCTTGATATTCGTTGCGCTTATCCTCGTTCTTTTGTTTGCTGACGCTAAGAACGACGCTGAAGCTAACAAGAACACCGATACCGGCAAGAGCCCCGAAGAATCTACCGAAGAAAAGGCTGATGCGGCTGAAAGCTCTGAAGAAGCTGTTTCCTCTCTCGTTTCCGAGGAAGCTTCCGTTGAGGTTCCCGAAGCAGACGATGCAAGCGCAGAAGTTAGCGCAGCAGTAGCTGAAAGCTCTGAAGCGTAAGCGCAAAACACAAAGGGTTACCGTTTTTCCGCGGAGATAAGCCGCGGTAAGCAATGACACAACTGGCGAGGTTGTCCTTTGGTTAAAAACAACATAAGTAAACACAAAAGCTTCCTCCTTTATACATAAAGTAGGGGAGCTTTTTGTTTTTCGCAAATGGGAAAGTGGGTTGAATATGCAAGAAACAATGAGTTTTACAGAGAATAACGGCGAAAATAACGGTGCGGTGCTTAAAAGCGTAACCGGCAGACTTTATACGGAAAACGGCAAATTCTACGTATACGGCGACTGCGGTGAGACGATTGAGGTGGACGGTGCCGTTCCCAATGGTTACAAGGACGGCGACAAGGTGGCGCTGGATATAAAAGCAGAGGGCGTGGTTTTTACGGAAAACTTCGGTCCCTCCGCAGAGGCGGAGCCGAATTTAAAGGCTATGCTTCGCCGCGGCGGCTTTGACAAGCCTTTTGAGGCGGATGCGCTGATGGAGGCTAAGGCGGCGGCGTTTACGGAGATAACCGCCCGTATGGCAAAACGCACCGACCTGAGAGGTAAGACCATAATAACTCTGAGCGAAACGGAAAACAGCCGTACCGAGTGCGGGTTTTCTGTAGAGCTTGATAAAGAAAACCACTATATATTGGGCATACACACTGTTGACGTAGCAGAATTTGTGGATAAAGGCAGTCCCTTGGAGAAAGCCATATTCAGTCGCCGCAAGACCGTTATGCTACCTTCCAGGGAAATTCCCATGTTGCCCGAAAGCCTGACTAAAGGGCCCTGCTTTTTGGAGGTAGGTGCGGACAGGTTGGCGGTAAGCTACTTCCTGACCGTGGACGAAAACGGCAACGTTCTCTCCTTCGATTTTTGTGAGAGCGTTATAAATACCGCGGCAAACTGCCTTTTCGGTGAAATAGAAGCGCTGTTTTTGGATTACGATACCTCGGCTATTATGCCTTTACGCAAGGCTTATGCTTCCGTTTTCCCCACCATTGCCAATATGTTTTCCTTGGGCGCGGCGCTTCAAAATGCGAGAGCCATAAGGGGCGGCGCGGATATAGATAATGCGAAGCGTTACTTCTTGTACAGCCGCCACGGCGGCAAGCCTATCGGTATTGCTTTCCGCAAAGACAGCGACCCCCGCAGATTGATAAGAGAGTTTTTGTCCGTTGCGGGGCAGGAGCTGGCGGCGGCGCTTTATAAAAATGATATGCCTTGTCTGTACAGAGTGCAAGCCGAGCCTGCGGCTGAGGCTATTGCCCGTTTCCGCAACCACGCGGAGTTAGTGGGTGTTGACACTGAGCCTTACGGTGATAAGGAGCTTTTTGCCGCTGTTGCAGACAGCATAAGAGGCATCAGAGAAGAGGAGCTTTTGCTCAGCGATTTGCATTCTCTGCTGCCGGAGACGGATTTTGACCAAAATCCGCACACTCATTTCATTCACAACACGGATATGTACACACGATTTGCTTATCCTCTAAACCGTTGCGCGGATTTTGCAATGCAGAGGATAGTGAAGGCGGTCATAGCCAAATCCGAACAAATGGATTTGCTAAGAGAAAAGTCAAAGGAAAGCCTTTTGGCGGCAAAGGGTGAAAAGGACGTAAACCGTTGCGAGAAGCAAGCCGAGGATTTAGTGGCTTTGGATTGCTTGAAGCGTGACAGAGAAAAGGATTACTGTGGCTTGGTTAAATCTATAACCGCCGACGGCGTAACCTTGCTTTTGAACAACGGTTGCGTAGGTAAGCTTACCGCAGAAAGCGTGGAAAAGCTCAACGCGGCGGACGAAACTGCCGTAATAGGCGGCAAGCTTTGCCGTTTCGGAACGGAATTGAAGGTGCGCTTCTCTTCCGTTGACTTTGAAAGCGCGACGTTGTACGTGGATGCTTAATGTTTCACATGAAACAATTTAGGAGGGTTCTATGTTTATGAACTTTGGGAAGAAGGCTGTAGCTTTGCTGTTGGCGGTAGGGATACTTGCAGTTTCGGGATGTGACGAGCAAAAAGAGCCGTCACCAGAAAGCAGTGAGGTTGAAAGCGTGGCGGTGGAGAGCGATACAAGTCTTACGCCTCAAGAACAGCTTCAGCTTCTTGACGATTTGGACGGCAAATATAAGGGCAGAACCTTTAAAATCGTTACCACGGAAACTTCTCTTTTCGAAAACGATGCGGAAAGTCCGTTGGGCAAGGCAGTCAGCGAAAGAATAACGTTGATTGAGCAAAGCCTGGACGTTAACGTGGAAATCGTTGAAAAAAGCGTGTCTTCCATTAAGGAAGGACTGAGAAAAGCCAAAAGCGAGGGCAAATCCTATGCGGATATGATCTGCGCCCCCGCACACGCTATGGCAGAGCTTGCGGAGGCGGGACTTTTGCAGGATGTTTCTTCCTTGCCTTACTTGGATTTAGACGCAAATTACGTAGATAAAGAGCAGATAGAAAGCCAAAGCGCATCGGGCAAGCTCTATTTTCTGTCAGGTGACGCTACTTTGAATATAAACAGCGCTACGGTGCTTTTTTACGACAAAAAGCTTCTTGACAGCGTGGGGATCTCCCCTGCGGACAAGGTGTTCTCCGGTGATTTCACTTGGGATGAGCTTTTGAGTATGATAAACTCCGTCAGCACGAGTGGTGTTAAAGCCGACTACGCTTTAAGCGAGGAGGAGCTTTACTACTCCGTGTATAAGTCCATGGGCGGCAGTTTTATAAAAACCTCCGAGGACGGTGCCGAGCTTTGCTATGACAGCACCTTGGCAAAAACCACCGACAGTATATGTAATTCCTTGTTTAAAAACGCCGCGGGCGAGGACGGCGGCGCCTTGGTTAACTTCGTTAACGGCAAGACCGCGTTCTTGGTTGCAAGACTTGACAACGTGGTCAACATAGCCAAAAAGAAGTCCGAATGGGGTATTTTACCCTTGCCCAAGCTATATTCCGGCAGCAGCGACTATAACTGCGCGGTAAGCGCATCCGTGGCTTCCTTGGGTGTTCCCACCGCTTGCAGTGACAGTGCGTTTTCGGGATTTATGCTCAACGCATTTTTGGCGGCAAGCAATAACGGATTGGATGAAGGGCTTAAATCCACCTATATCAACTACTATTTCTGGAGCAACGACAGTGCCCGCGTGCTTGATTTGACCGAGCAGTCCTTGGCATACGATTTGGGTATTTTATACTCGTCTTTGCCTGCGGTTTACGACGTAAGCACCAAGTTTTTGGCAAACGACCGAAAGCAGACCTTGGAACAGGTGGATATACAATATTTTTATGAGTTTTGGCAGGAGCTTTTCTGATAAAACTATTGCATAAGCGGAATATTTGTGATAAAATAACTTGATAAATAAAATTTTTCTTATATAAAGAAAGGTGTTTTGATATGGCAGTTAAAAAATCAGTTGAAGACCTTCAGGTGGCAGGCAAACGCGTTCTTGTAAGATGCGACTTTAACGTTCCTCTTAAGGACGGCGTTATTACAGACGAAAACCGTATAGTTGCGGCTCTTCCCACGATCAAGTATCTTCTTGACAACAACGCAAAGGTTATTCTTTGCTCTCACTTAGGTAAGCCCAAGGGCGTTGCAGATCCTAAGTATTCCTTGGCACCCGTAGCAGTAAGACTTGGCGAAAAACTGGGTAAGGAAGTTGTTTTTGCCGCTGACGACGAAGTTGTAGGCGCAAACGCAAAGGCAGCAGTTGCCGCTATGAAGGATGGCGACGTTGTTCTTCTTCAGAACACCCGCTACAGAGCAGAAGAAACCAAGAACGGTGAGGCTTTCTCCAAGGATCTCGCTTCTTTGGCAGACCTTTTCGTTAACGATGCATTCGGTGCCGCACACAGAGCACATTGCTCTACCGTAGGCGTTGCTTCCTACGTTGAAGAATCCGCTAACGGCTACCTTATGGCTAAAGAAATTAAGTTCTTGGGCGATGCTGTTAACGCACCCGTAAGACCTTTCGTTACCATCCTCGGCGGCGCAAAGGTTGCTGATAAGCTTGCAGTTATCGAAAACCTTCTCAACAAGGCTGATACCCTTATTATCGGCGGCGGTATGGCTTATACCTTCCTTAAAGCTAAGGGTTATGAGATCGGTACCTCCCTCGTTGACGACGAAAAGATAGATTACTGTGCAAAGATGCTTAAGGATGCAGAGGCAAAGGGCGTTAAGATACTTCTTCCCGTTGACTGTGTTATCACTAAGTCCTTCCCCGATCCTATCGATGCTGAGATAGAGGTTACTCCCGTTGCGGCTGACGCTATCCCCGCAGATATGATGAGCCTTGATATAGGCCCCAAGACCCGTGAGCTCTTCGCAAACGAGGTTAAGAGCGCTAAAACCGTTGTTTGGAACGGTCCTATGGGCGTGTTCGAAAACCCCATCCTTGCAAACGGTACCATAGCTGTTGCTAAGGCTCTTGCTGAAACAGACGCAACCACCATCATCGGCGGCGGCGACAGTGCGGCAGCAGTTAACACCTTGGGCTTCGGCAGTAAGATGAGCCATATTTCTACCGGCGGCGGCGCTTCCCTTGAATATCTTGAGGGTAAGGCTCTTCCCGGTATCGAAGCAATGACAGACAAATAAAACAAGAAAGGGCGGCAATTTGGTTAACATAATGCCGTAAAAGTATAGAAAATGAACAAAGCTACAAGAAAAACCGTTATCGCAGGCAACTGGAAGATGAACAAGACTCCCGATGAGGCAGTTGCACTTATAGAAGCTATAAAGACAGAGATCGCAGGCAAACAGACTGACGGTTGTGAAATAATCGCAGGCGTTCCCTTCGTTGATTTGGCAGTAGTTGCTAAGGCAATCGAAGGCAGTCCCATCAAGTTGGCAGCTCAGAACGTACACTGGGCGGCAAGCGGTGCTTTCACCGGCGAAATCAGCGCAGATATGCTCAAAGCAGTAGGTGCTGAGTACGTTATCATCGGTCACAGCGAAAGAAGACAGTATTTCGGCGAAACAGACGAAACCGTTAACAAGCGCGTTGCCGCTGCTCTTGCCGCCGGTCTTAAGGTTATCCTTTGCGTAGGCGAGCTTAAGGCAGAGCGTGAGTCCGGCATAACCGAGGAAATCGTTTCCATGCAGGTTAAGCTTGACTTGGCAGGCGTTAGCAAGGAAGATATGGCAAACGTTATTATCGCTTACGAGCCTGTTTGGGCTATCGGTACCGGTCTTACCGCTACCTCTGCTCAGGCTGAAGAGGTTTGCGCTTCCATCAGAGGCGTAGTAGCAGGTCTTTATGATGAAACCGTTGCTGAAGCAACAAGCATTCAGTACGGCGGCTCCATGAACGCAGGCAATGCGGCAGAGCTTCTTTCCATGAAGAATATCGACGGCGGTCTTATCGGCGGCGCTTCTCTTAAAGCTCCCGATTTCGCAACCATCATCGCCGCTGCTCAGTAAGGAGAAATGCGTTGTGCTTGCACACAACGAAGCGATATAAATCCCTTACGGGATTTGCGATATGCCTGAAGGCGCGATATGCGTTACACGCGCGGTATGTTGCCTTCGGCAACGAGAAAAAAGGATGCATGAGAAATTCCCAACCTTTCCTATGGGTAAGGTTGGGAATTTTCTTGGTTAACAATAAAAAACGTATTGACAAATGATGAAAAGCGTGTTACTATAATCGTGTGGTCTATACACAATAGACCAAAAGGCGGAGCAAGCGCCGAGAAAAAACGCGGCTCAATCAAATAAGAACAAGCAAGCGGAAGGAGAAAACGAAAAGGGATGAATTAAAAATAGGGGTTGTAGAATCCCGTTTTGCGGATTTAGTGTGGAGCAACGAGCCATTAAGTTCAGGCAAGCTTGTGGAGATATGCAACAAGGAGCTTGGCTGGAAGAAGTCCTCCACCTACACCGTTCTAAAGAAACTCAGCTTGCGCGGAATCTTTTGCAATGACGGCGGCATCGTGAAGGCGCTCATGACCCGTGACGAGTTTTACGGCATACAAAGCCGTCAGTTTGTTGACGAGAATTTTGATGGTTCGTTACCTTCGTTTATCGCCGCGTTTGCCGCGGGCAAAAAAATAAGCGAAGAGGAAAGCAAGCAGATAAAAAAGCTTGTTGACGAGCTTTGCGGAGATAACCATGATTAACGTATTTGAAGCGGTACTGCGGATGAGTGCCGCCGCCACCTGCGTTCGCATTGAAAACGGAGATGCCAACGGTGACGGACTTATAAACAGTATTGATGCGGCGTTTGTGCTCAGGTACGATGCGGGCATACTTCAAACCATTGCCGCAGGCGACGTATCCACGGACGGTGTTATAAACAGCATCGACGCGGCGTTGATACTTAAACACGATGCGGGCATGTTCTGAACGGAGCGTCGATAAAGGTACAGACCACGTATTGATATTTCATTCACCCGAAGGCGTTGCATATTCACGTTTTTATGTTATAATATCTATTAGATCTTATTAAACGGAGGTTTTACAAATGGCAAAATTTCAAGATAAACTGATTGCTGACGGCTATTGCGATAATCGCGGTGCAGGTTTTTGCGCAAACGCTACTAGATTGCCCGAAGGTGAATACGGCATAGTGGCTCTTTGTGTAAACGGAAGCACGCTAAATCTGTTTGATGTGGATATAAGAAGCAATATTGGTGAATTGTTGTATTCGGTGGATTTGAAGCAAATTGAAAACCTGAAGATTCGGGCAGGAATCTTCAGACAGGTATTGAAGTTTGAATATAACGGTTCTACCTATTCTTTTACGAACTTTATCGGCGTAAAGCCTGCGTTGAAAGTGATTGAAGAAGAGGCAAGCAACCGAGGAGAGTAGTGTTCTTTAGAACCCTGCTCGACGATATAAATCTCTTGCGGGATTTGCGATATGCCTGACGGCGTGATATGCGTTACACGCGCGATATGTTGCTTTACGGCATCGCGAAGCGATATGTTGCTGAATATTTTTACAATAATTAACAAGAAAGGGGTACAAATTATGAAAAAGAGTATTATGGTACTTTTAGCTCTGCTCATGGGCTTAGGCGCTTTTAGCCTTACTGTATTTGCAGAGGAGACTGTTCTTGTGGGGGACGCCAGCTGTGACGGCATTGTTAACAGCTTGGATGCGGCGTTTATCCTTCGCCACGATGCAGAACTGATAACCCTTTCCGAAAACGGGCTGAAGAACGGTGACGTTAATTTTGACGGTATTGTTAACAGCTTGGACGCGGCACAGGTGCTCCGATATGATGCAGGTCTTTCTGACGGCTTTTTTGAAAATGAAGAGCCTGATGACACCCCCTGCGGCGATGCTTATCACGTTGTTTCAGATGGCGTGTGCACCGAATGCGGTTACACCGACAAAAGCCTTAAGGCTTTTTCCGCCGTTGCAAACTTTTTGGTTGGAGTCGCACCTCGCGAGGGCGACACAGGCCCCTACAGCATCAGCAAAAGAATGGACGATTCCTATAGTCAGTTCGTAGGATTTTCCTATGACCCCGATAGCAGTCCTTGCCGTCTGGAGATATTCTACTATAACGACGACTACAGACAAACCACCCTTACCTATATCTGCGGCAAGTCCTTGCTTGACGTAACGACCAAACGCATAATCGGAGATTCGAGAAGAGCAACCGCACTTATAAGCGTTGCGGATTTTAACGCCGATGACCCTAAGGTGATAGATTATACGTCTGAAGTAGCTGAGAATGCAGATGAAAATGAAAGGATTATGGCAGAGGATATCGTTATAGCGATAAAGGCTCTTGACAAGCTCCTGACTGACGACGATTTAGGATACACTTCCGCCGATTTTGGTTTTGTTGCGTTCTAAATAGTATGGAGGCCACCAACGAAGCGATATAAATCCCCTATGAGCAGGGTTATTTAGAACCCTGCTCGGCGATATAAATCCCTTACGGGATTTGCGATATGCCTGAAGGCGCGATATGCGTTACACGCGCGCTATGTTGTCTTCGGCAACGAGGTTTAGAAAATATGAAAAAAGATGCACGATTTTTCGTGCATCTTTTTTTTGCGGGGTGATTAGTTATGTCTGACTTTACAGAACCAAGGAGGGAGCGCTGTAAACTCTTGCGGCTAATTCCTGGTTGAGCATATAAAGGCTCTTGGGGTCGGAGCCGAACAGCTCCATCTTGGTGATCATGTCGTTGGCGTTGGTTTCTTCCTCACCCTGTTCCTTTACGAACCAGTCCAAAAACTGCATGGTGCGGAAATCTCTTACGTCGTAAGCGGCACCGTATATATCGTTGATAAGAGAGGTAACGTACTTCTCGTGCTCAAGTCCTGCCTTCAACGCGTCCATATGGCAAGTGATAACCTTATCCGGCTTGTCGATAGCTTCAAGAGTTACCTTCATGCTCTCGTTTTGCAGATACTTATAGAAAAGCATTGCGTGGTCTCTTTCTTCCTGTGCCTGTATCATATACCAATTAGCAAAGCCGTCAAGTCCGGCATCCTCAAAATAGTTGGAGATATCCAAATACAAATATGCGGAATACAGCTCCTTGTTTATCTGCTGATTTAAAAGTTCGTGTACTTTCTTATCCATTAGTAGATCCTCCCTTTTATTTGAAATAACGGTTGAGCAGACCTTCAAATGCTTTACCGTGGCGGGCTTCGTCACGTGCCATTTCGTGAACGGTGTCGTGGATAGCGTCAAGACCTAAGTCTTTAGCCATCTTTGCCAACTCGAACTTACCCATGGTAGCACCGTTTTCAGCGGCTACGCGCATCTCAAGGTTCTTCTTGGTGGAGTCGGTAAGCTCCTCGCCCAAAAGCTCTGCAAACTTTGCTGCGTGTTCTGCTTCTTCAAAAGCGGCTTTTTCCCAGTAAAGACCTATTTCGGGGTAGCCTTCGCGGTGTGCCACTCTTGCCATGGCAAGATACATACCTACCTCAGAGCATTCACCCATAAAGTTAGCGCGAAGTCCTTCGATAATAGCTTCGGGAGCGCCCTTGGCAACGCCCAAAACGTGTTCAGCCGCCCAAGAAAGCTTTTCAGCCACTACTTCTTCAAATTTGTCGTCACCCATAACCTTGCAGCGGGGGCACTGGTGGGGGATAACGTCGCTCGTTATAATTTCACCGCATACTTTGCATCTGTACTGTTTCATTTTTTTCCTCCTAAAAATATGATTTATTTTATAATATTTATAAGCTCGTTTACGGGTATTGCGCCGTCGGTCATCTGACCTATGGTAAGCTTATCCAGCTTTTCCGTTATCATGCCGTTTAAAGCGGCAAAAACCTTGTGGAAACGGCAACGCTCCTTATCGGGGCTGTTGGTGCATATATGCTCCTCACATAAGCAGTGGCGGATGGCTATCGTGCCGTCGATGGCTTCAATAACCCTTCTTAGGCTCAGCTCCTCGGAAGGGAGCGACAAGTTGTAACCGCCGTTTATCCCTCTTGCGGAGTGAACTATGCCGCTTTGCCCCAGCTTCCGCAGGATTTTTACGGCAAACCTGGCGGGGACCTTAACCTTTTCCGCCAGCAGGGGAGCGCCTATAGGCTTTTCGCTTTTGGCAAGTACGCTTACTATCCGCAGTGCGTAATCTGCTTCTTGAGTGATTCTCATAAGCTCTCCTAAAACAATACCTTTTTGGTGCGGTTTTATTCTACAATAAAAAAACCTATTTGTCAATAGGTTTTTTAAAAAATTTTTCACTTTTTTATAAATGCCGAATTTTACTTGAATATTACGTGCTTTTGCACATAAAAATTAACGAAGAACAGCAAAACGTCTATGGGTAGCTTGATAATCGCTTCGTTTGCGCCTAAATAATCGGTGGAAAACATAATAAGCATAGATCCGATGGACATGGTACACACCGACAGCATATAATAGGCGGCTGTGGTGCGCCAATCGGGCTTTGCCTTGAACACTATGCGCTTTGAGAGCTGGTAGTTCACCACCACGCTTATTATCTTGCCTATCAGATAGGCTATCGCCGGGTCAACCATCGTCCACGCCAACAGCGCCAAGTATATGATATAGTCAAGCAAGGTACAAAGCAGTGAAGAAACCGTATGCTTTATAACCTGCCCGAAAACTATAAGACTGTCTCTTATGGGATGGAAATGGGATGACGGGTTCCCTTCCTCGTATATGGTATCGATAACCGTTTGAATAACGGGGATTTCCCATTCCTTGAGATTGAGCAGAACGTTCATCTCGTATTCGTAGCGGTTACCGTCTGCGGTAACTAATTTATCCGCGGTTTTGTGGGAAAAACCTCTAAGCCCCGTTTGGGTATCCAGTATTTTGTTATGGGTCACCAAATGGAAGCAACCTCTGGTCATGGTGTTGCCGAAGCGGCTTCTGAGGGGCATTTGGCTGAAATCACGCACACCCAAAACCATAGCGTCCGTATTTTCCTCAGCTAATTCCGCCACGGCTACTATATCCTTAAGGCTGTGCTGACCGTCGGCATCCGCGGTAACAGCCACCCAATTATCGCCCCGCTTGATAAGGTAATTGATAGCGGTTTTAAGGGCGGCACCCTTGCCCTTGTTAACGTCGTGGCTTATCACCGTTGCCCCCAACTCCGCCGCCTTTATAAAAAGGGGGGCGCATTCCTTGGGACTGCCGTCGTTAACCGTAAGAACTTCAAATCTATCGGTAAGCTTCTCGATCAGCTCTATGTATTTATTATCGGGTTTGTATGCGGGGATAATCACAACGGTTTTCGCCATTATGCCTACTCTCCTCGTTTATCGTATGTGCAGATTATATCACAGTATGCACTTAAAATCAAGAGCATTAAAGGGGCAAACTGAGCATCTCGGCTTTTTTGCGGAGCAATATTCCCTGCCGAAAAGCACCATCCTATGGCAGAAGTCGCTTTGCTCCTCCTTGGGGATAAGCTTATCTAACTGACGCTCCACCTCTATGGGTGTGGTCTTGTTGACCAACCCAAGCCTTGCGGAGATGCGGATGCAGTGGGTGTCAGCCACTATGCCGCCAAGGCCGAAAAGGTCACCGCGCACCAAATTTGCCACCTTGCGGCCTACACCGTCAAGGCTTAAAAGCTCCTTCATTTCTTGGGGAATCTCGCCGCCGTAGGCTTCGCAAAGCCTTACTGCCGCACCCTTTATGTTTTTCGCCTTACTGCGGTACAAGCCTACGGAGTGGATTATACGCTCCAAATCCTCAATTTCCGCCTTTGCCATGGATTTTGCCGTAGGATAAGCCTCGAAAAGCTCCCGGCTTACTATGTTCACCCGCGCATCGGTACACTGTGCAGACAGAATCGCCATTATAAGCAGACGGAAGGGGTCATTACCGTGGTCAAGGGAGCACACCGCCTCCGGATACAGATTTTTTAAAACCTCCACGGCATTAACGGCTTTTTGTTTTTTAGTCATGTTAATTTGCAACCTATTCGTCAAAAATAAAATTGATGTCGCCGGAAAGCAATGCCATGGCGCCCTTGTAGATAATATCGGCGCGCTCGTTAAAATTCGCCTGCATCTGCTTGGCATAGTCCTCGTCGGTAACGTAGGTGTCCAACCTCAGCAAGGTCTTTTCCTTGTCAGTTATGGAAGCGGAAAGCATATACCCTCTGTCGCAAGGGCTGACCTCACAGTTTATGCGGTTGCCGCCTCGTTTAAGGGCGATAAGCCGTTGGGCAGAGCGCAAGGCTTTTTCCTTTACACCTGCGTACAAGGCGCTTTCCACCTCGTCAACGGAAAGTATGCCTTCCTCAGATATGGCGTAAAGCTTCTCGCCGTTTTCCTCCACCTCTTCTACCTGGCGCGACTCCAACAAATCGGAAAAGCAAACCGAAAAATCAAAGTAGTTTACGAAGGCATCCTGAACCACTACCTCGCCTATGGTGGTTATATCCAAGGCCTCGCCTATATTCTTGAGAAGATATAATATAAAAACCTTTATTTCAAATTTATTGGTAAGCTCCATGGGACGCCTTTTCCCCCTTTAATTCCATCGTATTTGTATTATATAACAAAAAAACTTTATTTTCAATAGGAAAAGTAGTTGAAAAATACTTATTTCTATTGTATAATGTAGTTAATTTATTTAGGAAGGTGATACCGTGGCTTATACTTTTCTCGGTGGGATACACTTAAAAGAAAATAAAAACACCGCCCACATGAAGGCAGAGCTTTTTACGGACGTAGCTTTCGTTGCCATCCCCATGCAACAGCATATCGGCGCACCCTGTAAGCCCATAGTTGAGGTGGGTGACACGGTTACCGTGGGCCAGTGCATCGGTGAGAATAACGAAGCGCTGTGTTGCAACGTGCATTCCAGCGTTTCGGGCAAGGTAACTGCGTTGGAACCGAGAAGGGTTGCCAACGGTGCGTCCGTTATCCACGCGGTTATCGAAAACGATATGCAATATACGGTGTGCCCCGACCTGAAGCCGGTTTCCAAGCCTTTGGAGGAGCTGACGGCGGAGGAGGTAATCTCTGCGGTTCGCAGTGCCGGCGTTGTGGGTATGGGCGGCGCAACCTTCCCCGCTTATGCCAAGATACAGTCGGCGTTGGGCAAGGTCAAGCACCTTATAATAAACTGCGCGGAGTGTGAGCCGTATATTACCGCTAACCACCGTTTGCTTTTGGAACAGCCTGAGGCGGTGATCAAGGGCATAAAAATATTGATCCACACCTTCGGTGTCCGTAAGGCGACGATAGCCATAGAGGATAACAAGGAAAACGCAATAGAGCTTTTGGAGCAGAAAATAACCGACAAGGCTTTAATAGACATAAAAGTGATGAAGACCAAATACCCGCAAGGTGACGAAAGGCAGATAATCTACGCCCTTTACGGTAAGGAGATACCTGCAGGTAAGCTTCCTGCCGATGTGGGCTGTGTGCTTTTCAACCCGGAAACGGTGGCATCCATATACAGGGCGCTGTCATCGGGTATGCCCGTGGTGCAAAAGCGCATCACCGTGGACGGTGACTGTATTAAAAAGCCCTGCAACCTAATCGTGCCCATAGGCACCTCCTTTAAGGATATTGCCGACCGTTGCGGCGGTCTTAAAAAGCGTTTTGCAAGGCTTATTACGGGCGGGCCCATGATGGGGCAAAGCCAATGGAGCCTTGACGCACCCGTAACCAAGGGTACGGGAGCTTTGCTTTTCTTCAGCGAAACGAAGGAAGAGATAGGTCAGTGCATACGTTGCGGAAAATGCGTAAGAGCGTGCCAGATGCATCTTATGCCCGCGTTGCTTGCGGCTTATTCCGAAAAAGGAAAGTATGAAGAGTGCGAACGGCTTGGGGTGATGAGCTGTGTGGAGTGCGGATGTTGCACCTACGTTTGCCCCGGCAAGGTTCCCATAGTTCAATATATTCGTAACTCAAAAGGTGCTATAAACGAACAGAAGCGCCTTCTTCAGCAGAAAGGGGGAAATTGATAAGTGAAGCTTTTAAAGGTCAGTCCTTCTCCCCACGTTCGCAGCAGCGAAAGCACCGCTTCCGTAATGCGTGACGTTATTATCGCTCTTTCCCCTGCCCTCATCTGGGGTGTTTACGCTTTCGGGTTCAGGGCGCTTACCATAACCCTTATATCAATTTTTTCCTGCGTTGTGTCCGAGTCTTTGTTTTGCTACGCAACTCACAGAAAACAGAGCGTAAAGGATCTTTCCGCAGTGGTTACGGGCATTATCCTTGCATTCAACCTGCCCGTTTCCGTTCCCTTGTGGCTACCCGCCGTGGGCGGCGTGTTTGCCATAGTTATAGTTAAAATGCTTTTCGGCGGCATCGGCAAGAACTTTTTAAATCCTGCCTTAGCGGCAAGAGTGTTTTTGTTCCTGTCCTTCCCCAACCTTATGGCAAACTGCTTCGTTTCTCCCGAGGCGAATAAGCTTTCCCCCTTGGCTCTCAGCCCGTCCATAGACGGCGTAAGCTCTGCCACCCCTCTTACCGTGCTGGAGGACGGTGTGGACGTGAGCGTGCGCGTTGATATGTTTTACGGCAATATCGGTGGCTGTATAGGCGAGGTTTCAAAACTTTGTTTGCTTATCGGCTTTTTGTACTTGCTTTTCCGCAAGGTTATCACTTGGCATATCCCCGTAGCGTACCTGGGTGTGTTCTTCCTTTTGGCTTTTTGCTTCCCTCAAGGGGACGACGAGGCAATGAGCTTTGCTCTTACCAGCCTTCTTTCCGGCGGCGTTATTTTAGGTGCCGTATTTATGGCAACGGATTATTCCACCAGCCCTCTTACTGCATCGGGTAAGCTTATATTCGGTGCGCTTTGCGGCGGACTGACCATTTTCTTCCGCTACTTCAGCAGTTATCCCGAAGGGGCAAGCTTTGCAATACTTATAATGAACACCTTCGTTTATTATATAGACCGTATCACCAAGCCCGTTAAGTTTGGAGGTGGCAAGCATGCAGGAAAATAAAAAAGGCAACGTAGGCTTTTCAGCCGTGTCCTTGCTTCTTATATCCGGCTTTATCGCTTGCCTCGTGGCGCTTGTTAACAGTATCACCGCGCCCGTTATCGCCGAACACGGTGTGGAAAGCTTAAAGGAAAACATCGCCTTGATTTTTGCGGGCAGTGAGGATTTTGACGATATAACGGGCACCGTGACCGAAACGAGCGGTGTGGAAGCCATTTATAAGGTGAAAAGCGCAACCGGCGGTGAGGACAACTATTGCGTTCATACCTCTACGGCAGGCTACGGTGGTGCGGTGGAGCTTTTGGTTGGCTTTAACTGCGACGGGCAGATCGCGGGTGTTGCAGTGCTTAGCGCCGACAGCGAAACCCCCGGTGTAGGTCAAAAGATTACGGAAAAACAGTTCCTTAACGGGTTTAAGGGACTAAGCTATAACGATGAGGGAGCCAAGGTGGACGGTGTTACCGGTGCTACCGTAAGCTCTAAGGCGGCGCTTTCGGGTGTGAACAGCGCTTGCGTGGCGATAGACAAAATACTTAACGGCGAGGAAGAGGAGGTGTCGGCATGAAAAGGCGCGGTATCTCTTGGTTTGCCAAGGAAGGTCTTCTTGGCAATAACCCCGTTTTAGTACAGCTTTTGGGGCTCTGCTCCGTTTTGGCGGTATCCACCTCCATGAGCAACGCCATAGGTATGGGTGTTGCGGCTACCGTGGTGCTTATTTGCTCCAATCTGCTTATATCCCTTTTAAGAAAATTCATCCCCGAACAGGTGAGGATAGCCGCGTACATCGTGGTTATTTCAGGCTTCGTTACGGCGGTACAGCTTCTTATAAAAGCATACTTCCCCGCTATCGATAAATCTCTCGGCATATTTATTCCCCTTATAGTGGTTAACTGTATAGTGCTGGCAAGGGCAGAGGCGTTTGCCTCCAAAAACAAGCCTGCCGCGGCACTTTTGGACGGTTTGTTTATGGGTATAGGCTACACGGCGGCTTTGCTGGCGGTGTCCTTTATCCGTGAGCTTTTTGGTAACGGTACCGTATTCGGCATCTCCGTTTTCGGCGGCAGTTACCCCAAGGTACTGCTTCTTACCATGCCCGCAGGCGCGTTTATCTGCCTTGCTTGCGTGGTGGCGGCGGTAAGATATTTTACCATGAAAGGGAGGAGTAAAAAATGACGATAACCGAGCTTTTGTTGCTTTGCTTCTCCGCTATTTTGGCAGAAAACTTTATCTTCGTTAAATTTATGGGCGTTTGCCCCTTCCTCGGTGTTTCGGGAAGAATAGATACTGCGCTTTCCATGGGCATGGCGGTTACCTTCGTTATGACGGTGGCTTCCGCCGCAACCTGTTCGGTTTATAACTTCGTCCTCGTGCCCTTCGAGCTGGAGTATTTGGAAACCATAGCCTTTATCATAATCATCGCTTCTCTTGTTCAGCTTATAGAGATGTTTATGAAGAAGGCGTTCCCTCCCCTTTATAAGGCGTTGGGCATCTATCTGCCCCTTATTACCACCAACTGCGCGGTTTTGGGCGTTGCTCTGCTTAACGTGCAAAACGAGTATAATATGCTTCAAAGCGTTATGTACGGCTTCTTCGCCGCCTTGGGTTTTACCTTTGCTTTATTCGTGTTTGCGGGGGTAAGACAGCGCTTGGAGTTAGCTTCTCCCCCCAAATCCTTCGAGGGTGTTCCCCTTTCCCTTGTGGCGGCAGGACTTATCGCCATGGCATTTTCGGGTTTCCAGGGCATAAATTTGGGCGGTTCGGGTTTCTTCCCCTTCAGTCTGAGTTAAGTATTGCAAGGTCGAAAAATCAAAATTTGCCGAAAAGCATTGCGGTTCAGCCCTTTTGGGCCGGTTCGGATTGCAATGCTTTGGCTAAGGAGGCAGTGTTATGAACCCTATCCTTCTTGCGTTAATATTCTTCGCCGTTTTAGGCGGTGTTTTAGGCTTTCTGCTGGCGCTTTTCGATAAAAAGATGAAGGTGCAGGAGGACCCCCGTATAAAAGAGGTGACCGAACTGCTTCCCGGCGCAAACTGCGGCGGTTGCGGTTATGCCGGCTGTGGCGGACTTGCCTGTGCTATCGTAGAGGGAAAGGCACCTATTACCAAGTGCGCCGCCGTCAGTGACGAGAACTGCAATAAAATTGCGGCTATAATGGGCATAGAGGCGGGTAATCGCCAAAAAATGCGTGCCCTCGTCCTTTGTTCGGGTGCAAAAAGCTGTTCCGTACAAAAATACGACTACATAGGTATAAACGACTGCGTTGCCGCCGCAAAGCTTCACGGCGGTTCCCGCTTGTGCCCCAACGGCTGTATCGGCTTGGGTACTTGCATACGCAGTTGTAAGTTCGACGCTATCTCCGTAAAAGACGGTGTGGCGGTGGTCAACCCCCGCAAATGCATCGGTTGCGGCGCTTGCGTTGTAAGCTGTCCCAAGCATTTGATAAAGCTTATACCGGCATCCGCCAAGTATTGGGTGGCTTGTAATTCCCCCGATAAGGGCGTGGTGGTCAGGGAATATTGCGACGCGGGTTGTATCGCTTGCGGTCTTTGCCGCCGTAATTGCCCCAACGATGCCATTATAAAGCAAGGCTTCTTGGAGGAGATAGACTACTCCAAGTGCGTAAACTGCGGCATCTGTGCGGAAAAATGCCCAAGAGGTGTCATCCGTTCCAAAAACGGCAAGCCAAGGGTTAATCCAACTCTCAAAAAGGAAGAGAATAATGAAAAAATATAAGGGCATCGCCCTTGACATAGGTACTACCAATATAGTCGCCGCCCTTATTTCGGGCGGCGATTCCATAGAAGGGGAAATAAGTCCCACTTATAGAGTAACTAATTGCCAAAATATTTACGCACCCGACCTTATCGGGCGCATCTCCGCGGCGGAGAAGGATTATAAGGCGCTTAGAGAAGCCCTTGTGTTTTCCGTAAACTGCGCCGTATCGGAGATATGCGCGGTGGCAGGTGTTTTTGCCGACGAGCTTTACACCGTGGCGGTGGGCAACAGCCTTATGTCCTGCTTTTTTGCGGGTCTGCCCGTGGACGGACTCGGCAAAAGTCCCTACACCGCCCCTTCACGCTTCGGTAAGGAGTACGAGATTGCAGGCTATATAGGCGGCAAAGCCTATATCGCACCCATAATCGGCAGCTTTGTCGGCGGTGACGTTTCCGCAGGCATTTACCGTTTTGCCCGTGATCGGGACGGGGTTCTGTTTATAGATGCAGGCACCAACGGTGAGGTTTACGGTTGTTACGGCGGCAGGCGCTTGGCTTGTTCCGCGGCGGCGGGCCCCGCCCTTGAGGTGGGTGTGGGCGACGTGCCCTTCCATCAGCGTGGGATAGATGCCGTCCGTACGGAGGGTGCCATCGTGTCCCATACCGTAGGCGGTGAGCTGCCGCAAGGCTTGGCGGGAAGCGGTGTTATTGAGCTGATTTCCCTCCTTTTGGGCAAGGAATGCGACGAAAGAGGGAAAATTGAGGGAGGAAAAGTCACCCTTCAGGGCGGATTTGAATTTACGGAGGAGCACGTGTGCCGGTTCCAGCTGGCAAAGGCGGCGCTGGCGGCGGCTACGCTTTCCGTTATGAGAGGACTTAAAATGCCGCCCAATGCCCTTAAAAAGCTTTACGTGGCAGGGGCGATAGGCTCTGCCGTAAGCGAGGATGCCCTTATAAGAACGGGCATAATCCCCGCGTTTGCCAAAGGGAAGACGGAGTTTGTAGGAAATTCCGCTTTGCAAGGCAGTGTTTTGTTGACGGAGGAAAAAGCAAGGCAGGAAATAATGGCGCTGGTTTCGGCCACTTCGGTGCTCCCCTTGGAAAAAAGCGAGTATTTTAAGGAGCGTTTCGCAGAGGAGTTGTTTTTCTATGAGTAAAAAGGAATGGCGCTTTGAAGGCGCGTTTACTGATATAAGTGATAAAGGCTTCGGCGTGTGCCGCGCTCCCGACGGGCGCACTGCCTTCGTTGCCGATGCCTTGACGGGTGAGGAAGGTACCGTTAAGGTCATTAAGGAATATAAAAATTACGTTATAGGGAAAATGGAGGAGCTGAAGGTTGCTTCCCCCCATCGAATCCAACCGGACTGCACCGTCTTTCGCCGTTGCGGCGGTTGTATCTACCGCCATTTGGACTACCAAGCCGAGCTTGAGTACAAGCGCAAGGGCGTTGAGGAGGTTCTAAAGCGAGTGGGAGGTGTTTCCGTTTCCGTGCCCATGCCTTTAAGCGGAAAGGAAAAAGAGTACCGCAACAAGCTTCTTTTGCCCGTGGGCAAGCGTGACGGTGAGCTTGTCTGCGGTTTTTACGCTCCTCACAGCCACAGTATCATCCCTTGTGATAAGTGTCTTCTGCACACCGATGATTTTTCACAGATAAGCGCGGGCCTTTTGCAATTGCTGAAGGGCAAAAACCCTTACGATGAGGCCACGGGCAAGGGACTGCTTCGCCATATATATCTGCGACGCAACGGCAAGGGCGAGTTTTGCGTTACCGTCATAGTTAACGGCAAGCGCCTACCCTCCGCAGAAGAAACGGCAGAGCTGTTGATGGCACGTTTTCCGCAGGTTAAAAGCTTCTACGTTAACCTCAACGTTTCCCGCACCAATAACGTAACGGGTCCCGATTGGGTACATATAAAGGGTGAAAAACTGCTTACCCAAGAGCTTTTGGGCAAGACCTTCAAGATGTCGCCCGCGGCTTTCTTCCAGGTCAATACGGAAATGACGGAAAAGCTTTACGCAACTGCCGCTGAAATGGCGGATATTCGGAAGGGAGAAACCGTTTTCGATATGTATTGCGGTATCGGCACCGTGGGACTTTGTCTGTGTCCCGACGGTGTGGAGCTCTGCGGCGTGGAGATAGTGCCCGCCGCCATAGAAAACGCAAGGCAAAACGCCATCCTTAACGGCAGGAGCGAAAAGGACACGAAGTTTTTCGCTTGCGATGCCGCCGAGGGGTTTGAACGGTGCTACAATGCCTTCGGTAAAAAACCCACCACGGTATTGCTTGACCCGCCCAGAGCGGGACTTGCCCCCTCACTTACGGAAACTTTGATAAAAGAGCGTCCCGAAAAGATCGTGTATATTTCCTGCAACCCCGCCACCTTGGCGCGTGACGTGGCACTGCTTAAAGACGGTGGATATAGCTTTGCGGATATTGCTACGGTGGATATGTTCCCCCGTACCGGGCATGTTGAATCTATTGTCTGCTTGCGCAGACGATAGATTCAACAATGAATTGCGCCGACGCATGAATTGGCTTTGCCATGATTTGCCTGACGGCATGAATTGCGCCTATGGGCGCATAAAGGATAAGGCGCAATTCAATTCATGGAGCGAAGCGAGAAATCATGATGTATCGGCATCAATTCACGACACGTAGTGTCAATTCATAAAACGGAGGTTTTTATGAAACAAAATGTTTTAATTGATATATCTAAGCAATTTGCTGTTGAAATCGTAAATCTTTGTACGGAAATCAAAGATAACAGAAAAAGCAATGTACTGCTGAATCAGCTTTTGCGTAGCGGAACAAGTATTGGGGCAAATATACACGAAGCCAATTATGCAGCAAGCAAGGCTGATTTTATCAACAAATTTCAGATTGCTTTGAAAGAATGTTATGAAACCGACTATTGGTTGGAGCTCTTTAAGGACACTAACATGATCACACAGAACGAATATGATGCGCTGTTTCCTCAATGCAGCAAAATACGAAAGCTTTTGATAGCTTCTATAACTACCGCAAAACAAAATACAGGGGAGAAAAAAGCTGAATGATGACATCGAAAAGCTATATACCCAGTTGTATGGCGAGTATCCCGTTGAATCCGTCGTTTTGTTAAAACGAACGGATTCAACAACAAATTGCGCCGACGCATGAATTGGCTTTGCCATGATTTGCCTGACGGCATGAATTGCGCCTATGGGCGCATAAGCGGCGCAGTGGTGCAACGGTTCAACCTGCCCATAGTTTTAAGGCTTATGAATAGGCTTGACGGCCGTCGATATGTCCCTTCGGGACGTGAAAAAGGAGTAGAAAAATGGAAATAAGACAAGGAACCCTTGATGATTTAAAGCTGATAGCGGCGGCAGAGGCGGTAAGCTTCCCCGCAGCGGAGGCAGCAAGCGAAAAAAGTTTTGAAAAGCGGCTTACCGTGTACCCCGAAGGCTTTTGGCTCGCTTTTGAACAGGATGAGTTCGTTGGCTTCGTTAACGGTATGGAAAGCGGGGAGCGGGATTTAAGCGACGAGATGTACGAGAGTCCTTCCCTCCACAAAAAAGACGGCGAATGGGAAGTAATACTGAGCGTTGTTACCCTGCCCCAATTCAGGGGTAAGGGCTACGGCACGCGGCTTTTGGAAAAGGTGATTTCCGATACCAAAGCCCGTGGCAAAACGGGGCTTGTGCTTACCTGCAAGGAGCATCTTTTGGGCTTTTACGGCAACGTGGGGTTCGTTAGCGAGGGTGTTTCCTCCTCCACCCACGGCGGCGCACAGTGGTACCAGATGAGATTGACCTTTTAAAAGGGCGGCAATCAAAAGCGGCATTATATCCAACGGCGCAACAATGGAAAACATGGGATAAATACAAAAACAAAGGACAGAGAATGTGGATTCTCCGTCCTTTTTATTTTGCATTTTCCTTTGCCGTGTTGATGGAGGAAATTAGCATGACCCGAATGCTGGTACAAGCGGAATTTAAAGCTTTATATTGCTCTTCGGCAATGTAGTTTGTTTTATAGAGCAGTTCTAACCAATACCCTGTTTCATTGGCTTCTTTCAGCGCAATCTGTAATTTTACGATAAAATCCGCTTTGCCATGGGCATACTGTGCTTCTCGGATATTTGCGCCGATGGACGTACCGCTTCTGCCGATTTGATTGGAGATTATAGATTCTCGCTTTTCTTTAAGCTATTTTACGAGATTAATAATAGATACAGCAAAATCCATAGATTGTGTTCTTAGCTTGCTTTCGGACATAACAGCGCCCCCTATTCAAATCGCTTATATCATAAAAATGGATATTTTTAATATTTAGTGAAGTTTGGATTGTGCCAAGTGAAGTAGCGGAGATGTCGCTGTGAAGTTTTGTGCTTCGCACAAAGTGAAGTTAAGTGTTCCGCTTATCGTGCCGAAGGCACACTTCACGCAGGTCGTGCGCTTCACATCCGAAGGATACTTCACGTTCCGTGGAAACGGAACACTTAGTTCAAAAAACGCACCTTTGTCTGTAGACAAAAGTGCGTTTTTTGGTGGTGACCCGTAGGAGAATCGAACTCCTGTTACCGCCGTGAAAGGGCGGTGTCTTAACCGCTTGACCAACGGGCCATGAAGTCAGGGATTTTGTGGTAGCGGAAGTCGGATTTGAACCAACGACCTGCCGGGTATGAACCGGATGCTCTAGCCAACTGAGCTATTCCGCCGTAAGCAAATCCCCGACCGCCCAAGTAGTATAACAGTTATTTTGCCGTTTGTCAATACCTATTTTTGCATTTTTTTATATTTTTATTCCCATACGGCTGTTTTTTTCACCAAACAGTTATAAATACATTTGATCCCTGATATTATTTACACGTTAAATCTGAATAGAACCACGTCGCCGTCTTTCATCACGTATTCCTTGCCTTCACTGCGCACAAGCCCCGCTTCCTTTGCGGCGGTCATAGAGCCTTTTTCCATCAGGTCGTCGTATGCCACGACCTCTGCGCGGATAAAGCCGCGTTCAAAGTCGCTGTGTATCTTGCCTGCCGCGCCGGGCGCCTTGGTTCCGTTTACTATGGTCCACGCTCTGACTTCTTTGGGGCCCGCGGTGAGGAAGCTTATAAGCCCCAACAAACGGTAAGAAGCGCGTATAAGCTGGGAAAGACCGGATTCACTAAGCCCCAAATCTTCAAGGAAGGGCGCTCTGTCCTCCTCGTCAAGCTCTGCAATATCCGCCTCTACGGATGCGCAAACCGCAAAAACTTCTGCCTTTTCGTTTGCCACCTTTTCACAAAGCGCTTTGTAGTAGGGGTTGTTCTCCGCACCCTCCATAAGGCTTGCCTCGTCCACGTTAGCCGCGTAGATAACGGGCTTTGCGGAAAGCAAGGGGGTATCCTCCATAAGCTCCCATTCTTCGGGGCTTAAATCGGCACTGCGGGCAGAAACACCGTCACCCAAGGCATTAAGCAACTTTTCGCAAACCGCAAGGGATGCACCCAAGGAAGCATCGCCCTTCATGGCTTTTTTAATACGGTCTGCTCTGCGCTCAAGAACTTCTATATCCGACAAAATAAGCTCTGTATCGATAATATCCACGTCACGGCAAGGGTCCGCCTCACTCTCCACGTGGATTATCTGACTGCCGCCGAAGCAACGTACCACGTGGACGATAGCGTCCACTTCTCTTATATGGGAAAGGAACTTGTTGCCCAAGCCTTCACCCTGGGAAGCGCCCTTAACAAGACCCGCAATATCAACGAACTCGATAACCGCAGGGGTATATTTTTCGGGATTATACATCTCAGCCAATCTGTCAAGACGGCTATCCGGCACGGGAACGATGCCCACGTTGGGATCTATGGTACAAAAGGGGTAGTTTGCGGATTCCGCACCGCCACCCGTAAGTGCGTTAAACAAAGTGCTTTTGCCTACGTTGGGCAAGCCGACGATACCTAATTTCATAATACAAATCTCCGTTTTTATAGGGTTTGGATTTATAATAGCAGAAACGGTTGATTTTTGCAATATTTTTTTAAAAACAGGTTAGGTTATCACTGATAACTTTAAACAAATTATAAATTTTGTTATTGACATATTAACAAATTGGGTGTATAATGTGTAGCGTGGGGATAAGGTCTACCCGTTTGGGTAGTTAAGCGCTCCCGCAAAGGATGGAAAAATTTATGACAAGGATACTTATTATTGATAACGATGCCGAGATATGTTCTTTGCTTCGTGAATATTTGGAAAATGAAGGATACGAGGTTAATATAGCCTTGGACGGTGTTGAGGGTGTTGCCGCCTTCCGTTCTTCTTCCCCCGATCTCGTTTTGCTTGAGATTGCTTTGCCCAAGAAAGACGGTTGGCAGGTTTGCCGTGAGATAAGGGAGCATTCCTCCAGGCCTATTATATTTATCAGCTCTAAAAGCGACGTTATTGAGAAGGTGTTGGCTTTCGACTTGGGTGCCGACGACTATATAGTTAAACCCCTTGATATGCAGGAGGTTTTTGCGCGAATCAAGGCGGTGCTCAGGCGTTATACCAAGCACGAGGTCAGTGACGGCGAGATGGTTAAGTTCGATAATATCGAGATCTCTTTACAGCGTTACGAGCTTCGTATTAAAAACAAACCCATCAGCCTGCCGCCCAAGGAGTTGGAGCTTTTGTACTTCTTGGCTTCCAACTACAACAGGGTGTTCACCCGCGACCAGCTTTTGGACAAGGTGTGGAGCTTTGATTATTTGGGTGACAGCCGTACCGTGGACGTGCATATCAAAAGACTGCGTGAAAAGCTGGACGGCGCCAGCGATAAATGGGCGTTAAAGACCGTTTGGGGCGTTGGCTATAAGTTTGAACTTGTTGAAGACTAAACAAAAATCACCCCGCGGAGCGATAGGCTTCGCGGGGTGATTTTTTTTATTTATAATTTTTCATTTTCAATTCTACTCTCCACGGCCGGCGGCAATATACTTACGTATAAGCCTATATATAAACAAAGCAAGGCTTATAAGCAGATAAACGCCGAACAAAACTATGGCAACCGTATATATCTTCTTCATAAACTCGCTGTTAAGCAAGTTTTTCGTCTTGTCCAGCAGGGAAAGTGCTGCACTTTCGCTTACGGAATCGTTGGCAACAAGGTCGGTTTTAAGCACCTGACCGTTATAATACACCGTTGCCACACCCACCTTTTGCCCCTTGGCTATGGGTGCGGTCAGCTCCTCGGAATCCCAAGCGTACTCCACCTTGATGTCCGTATCGGGATTGATGCTTGAGGGAATAAGCAACTCTATATCCTCTTTGGGGATGATGCTTACCCTGTCGCTGTCCTTCCCCGATTTAACGGGGATGGTCTTAATAACGTTAAGGGTGCTTACCACCAATTTATAGCTGAAGGTATTAAGCGCCCAAGGCGTAAACTCTTTGATGGTATCGTAGCCGCTTTTTTTGGTGGCTTCCGTTTCCGTATATTTGGCTATACAAACGAAGATATAGCCTACACCCTCGTCCGTTTCACCTACGGAAACCACGCAATAAGGGCTAAGTCCCTTGGTGCCCATCCAGCCTACGATAATGCCCGTGGTTCCCTCTATATCCGTGTAACCCGACAAGTTATCGTTACTGCTTACCAAGGCGCTTTTGTTGAATAAGCGGTTGGAGCCGGTGCTGAGAGTGTAATAAGCCTGTTCGGCTATAAGCATCAGGTCTTCGCTGTTATAAAACGCTTCCGCTATTTTTGCTATATCCTCAGCAGTGGTTTTGGAATTAACGTCGTGAGCACCGGTACAGTTGGTAAACACCGTATCCGTACAACCCAGCTCCGCGGCGCGGGCGTTCATAAGCTGTACGAACTCTTTTATAAGGGTACGCTCGGAATATTTGCCCTCGTCGGGGTTATCGGTGTTGGCAGCAATCGCCCCGTCGTAGTTGTTGTAGTAGTCGGTCTGTATGCCCTTCTGATACCTTACGGAGGCTACTGCCAAGGCAACGCAGGCATCGGAAGCGGAGCTTACCACCGCGGCGGTAACCAAATCCTTTACGGTTAAGGATTTTGCGCTTTTGCTGTAGGAAAGTCCCAAGGAGAAATCGTTAACTACCGCGCTTTCTATCTCAGTACCCTTTAAGCAAAGAGGTGCGGAAATTTTTATGTCCGCATTTTTCAATATCTCGTAGGAGAGCATAGCCGTCATAAGCTTTGCGCCTACACCCGTGGCGGAATAGCTTGTGCTTTTGCCCGTGGGTGCATCTACGTATATCCCCGTGTTAAGGTTTTTTATTACCAGCACGTTGCTCGTCGTGGGTTGCGGAGTGCCCTCGTCAGCGGCAAAGGCTCCCAAAAAACTGCCGCAAAGGCACAAAACCGCCATAAACACGGCAAATATCTTTTTTATCATAGCAATTTATCTCCTTCCGACTTATAAAACCCCTCGTCTCTCAGGGTGGCTTCCGCCGTGGCGGAATCCTTGGCGATCTGCGCCCTTAAAGCATCCAAGCTTTCAAACCGCTTCTCTCCTCTTAGGTGCTTGCACAGATATATCCGTACTTCCTTACCGTACAGATCACCGTCAAAATCAAAAATGTACGTTTCGCAAAGAGGGGCGCTTACCTCGCCTACCGTAGGCTTTACCCCTATGTTGGCAACACCGCCGTACAGCTTGCCCTCTATCCCGCACAGTACCGCATACACACCGAAGGCGGGCATTGCCCTATCGGTGGGGAAAAGCTGGTTGATGGTGGGACTGCCCAATTTAGCACCCAGCCTTCTGCCGTGTACCACGGGCAGATTAAAGCTGTAGAGCCTGCCCAAAAGCCGCGCGGCACCTTCCATATCTCCTGCGGTTACCAAGGCGCGCAGTCTTGTGGAGCTTATAGGCTCACCGTCGGCGGTAAGCTTATCCGCTACCGTACAGCCTATGCCGCGTTCGCCAAGCAACGCCTTCATCAGCTCAGGGGTGCCGCTTCCGCCTTTTCCGAAGGCAAAATCGCATCCGCAAACCGCGTACCGCACGTTAAGCTTATCGATAAGCAAAGTGTTTATAAACTCTTGGGGCGACCAATCCTTTACGGTTTTAAAATCTATCGCCAAATATTTATCTATCCCCGTCAGCGCTATAAGCTTTTCTTTATCCTCCTGCCCCAACAGATACTTAAAGCTGTCTGAGGACAAAAGGCTTTGGGGGTGCTGGATAAAGGTTAGCACCAACGAAGGAAGCTTTAGCTCTCTTGCTTTTTCAACCGTCTGCTTCATCAAGGCGCTGTGCCCCAAATGCACACCGTCAAAGTTGCCTATTGTCAGCACACAGCCGTCCGTTTGCGGCAAATTGTCAAAGCAAAGCTTTTCCATACGTCCTTACGCCTTTCGGGAAATACTATACCACAATATCACACCTTAATAATATAGTTTTTTATCCCTTTTGTCAAGAGATTTCCTTATTAAATACTTGCATTTTAACAGGCAAAGGTATATAATAAAATGAATACTTATAAATCTTATACGGGAGAGTAGATATGAAAATAACGGCAGTAGAGCTGTTTGAGGAAAACATACCTCTTAAACAGCCGTTTATAACCGCTAAAAGGCGCATTGACGTGATAAAAGACTACGTTTTAAGGCTTTCCACCGATGAGGGTGTTTACGGCTACGGCGCCTGCGCACCCACCCCCGTTATAACGGGAGATACGGTGGGCAGTATCAAGTGTGCAATAGACGATTTTTTGGCACCCCTTTTGATAGGACAGACCTTGTCGGCGGAGCTTCTTCCCCGCGTGCAGGACGTGCTTTTCCACAACAGCTCACCCAAGGCGGCTTGCGATATAGCCCTTTACGATCTGCTGGCTAAGGAGGCGGGCAAACCTCTGTTTGCCTATTTGGGCGGCGAGCTTGAGAATAAGTGCGTGAAGACCGACGCAACCGTTTCCCTTTCCACGCCCGAAGCCATGATAAAAGAAACCAAGGACCACCTTGCGGCAGGCTTTTCGGTGCTGAAGGTAAAGCTGGGCGGCGAGCGTGCCGATGACGTTAAAAGGCTTGAAAGTCTTAAAACAGTCCTCAGCGACGATATAGTTTTGCGCCTTGATGCCAACCAAGGCTGGTCTGTAGAAGATGCGGTTTACGTATCTAAGGCGGCAGAGCAGATGGGACTTAATATTGAGCTTATCGAACAACCCGTTCATTATACGGATCTTGAGGGCATGGTAGAGGTTACGAGGAAGTGTCCCTTCCGTATTCTGGCAGATGAAAGCGTGTTTGCACCCTCCGATGCGGCAAGGCTTATCCGTATGGGCGCGTGCGATATGATAAACATAAAGCTTATGAAGTGCGGCGGCATATACGAGGGACTTAAGATTCAGCGCCTTGCGGCTGAGAACGGTATTGAATGTATGTTAGGCTGTATGATGGAGGGCGGCGTAAGCGTTACCGCGGCGGCTCATTTCGGCGCGGCAGTAGGTATCAGTTGCTATGACCTTGACCCACCCTATTTGGTGCACAATATGCCGGGTGAGGGTACAACGGTCTTTGAAGGAGAAAATATATATTTAAACAAGGAGGGCTTAGGTCTTGGATATTCAAAAGTTATTTAATGAACACAACAGCGTGCTCGTATGCCCCTTAGAGGAGGGCAGAGAGGTTATTCACAGCCATAATGCAGATAAGGCTTTTAAGACTGCCAGCGTTATGAAAACTTTCGTGCTGGCTTATTATTTGCACACGGGTGCGGATATGGACCGCGTTATCACCCTGCCCAAAAAAAATCTTATAGGCACCAGCATAATGACCGAGCTTAGGATCAATACGGCTACGGTAAAAGAGCTTCTTATCTACATGATGAGCTTTAGTGATAACAGCGCCACCAACGCCCTTTTGGAAGACGCTACTTTTGAGGCGATAAACGATTTTTGCGTTAACGTTCTCGGTACCAAGCAGACCGTTATCGGCAGAAAAATGCTGGACTTTGCGGCAGTTGAAAGAGGCGAGGACAACCTTACCTGCCTTGAGGATTGCTTAAAGGCTATGCGCCTTGTTATAAGCTATCCCGAAGGCAGGGATATAATGAGTCGTCATAAGTGTACCGACCGCATAATGCGTTACGTTTTCACCAACGATATTGAATATTACGGCAAGGCAGGGGGAATCCCCTTCGTTGTTAACGATATAGGCGTGCTTCGCCTTCCCGGCGGGGAGTATATGTTTGCGGGCGTGCTTACCTATAAGGATAACGGCGACCGTGCAAGAAAGCTTTGCGGTATGGCGGGCCTTGCGGCTTTAGGCTTGGAAAGACCTATCGTTTAACGGCAAATATCCGTAAGTTGACCGAAGCTGTAGCCTTCGGCTTTAAGCTCGGTTATCACCTCGTCCAGAATCGCAGCGTTAGTGGCGGAGTTGGGGTGAAGCAACATAATCTCGCCGTTGTGGGCAGTGGATAAAATTTTGTTTTTTGCGTATTCAAGGTCCGGTTGCTTTCCGTTATCCCAATCCGCATAGGCAAAGGACCAGAATACGGGCGTATATCCCAATTCACGGCAGAAGCATAGCATTTTTTCCGAGAAGGCGCCTTCGGGCGGACGGAAAAACTTGGTCATTTCCTTCCCCGTCTTTTCAAAAAACACCTTTTCAGCTTTTTCAAGCTCTTCTTTAAAGGCGCTAAGGTCACTGACTGCGCCCATATTGCGGTGGCTGTAGCTGTGGTTACCTATAAGGTGTCCGTCGGCTATCATTCTTTCCACTGTGGGCAGGTTGTATTCCAAAATGGCGGGCAAAATAAAGAAGGTTGCGTTAACTTCGTGCTTTTTAAGGGTATCGAGGATACTGTCCACGTTTTCGTTACCGTAGCCTGCATCAAAGGTAAGGTATATTACCTTTTCATCGGGGTTGCCCATATAAAGGGCGCCGTATTCGTCGGGAAGGGCAGAGCCGTCCATGGGTACGGGTCTTCCGCCTTCCTTGGGGTATTTTATATACCAGTTCTGCACTCCGTCGGCGTTGACGGTGATGGGGCAGATAAATAAAGAAAATGCTAAAATCAAACATATTGTTTTTTTCATTATCGTTTTTACACTCCTGTTTATAATTACTTATTTATTTTGATTTTTTTGTTTCCATATAAACTAAGAAAAATACGGAATTTTTTTGAGAGGGTATTATGAAAGGTTATTTTAATACAGCGTTATGTCATTTTTATGCAGAGCCCGTGGAAAAAAGCGAGCATTCCGACGAGAGCTTTTACGGTCAGAGCTTCGAGCTTTTGGAGGACGCAGGTGAATTTTGCCTTATCAACTCCGAGTATAACTACAAGGGTTATTGCAAAAAAGAGGAGCTTTTCTTCGGTGAGTACAATCCCACCCACGTTATAACGAGCGGATTTGGCGATCTGCTTATAGAGCCTAAGAACTGCTATCTTGCCGCTTACTGTTTGCCCCGCGGCTCCAAAATAAAGGTGCTTGAGGAAGGCGGTACCGACCGCTATGCCGCAGTAGAGGCTATGGACGGCAAAACCTACTATATCCACCGTATGAACATTATGCCCATAGAGGAGCAAGAGCGCAAGAGAAGCGAAGAGGAGTTCAGAAAGTCCGTTATCGCCACCGCAAAGCTTTTTGAGGGCAGCGGCTATCGCTGGGGCGGTAAGACCGTTGGCGGTATCGACTGCAGCGGACTTGCTTTTATGGCGTATTATATGAACGGCGTTGTAATTCACAGAGATGCCAACGTAGAGCTTTCTCCTTGCCTCAGAACCATAAGCCTTGAGGAGGCAAAGGCGGGGGATTTGCTTTTCTTCCCCGGTCATGTGGCAATATATATAGGCGAAGGGCTTTATATCCATTCCACCACCTCCTTGGGCGGTGTCGGTTATAACAGCTTCAACCCCTACAGTCCCATTTACCGTCCTCAGCTAAAGGAATCGCTGGAATCGGTAGCAACTATTTTTTAAATTTTAAGGACGTATTATGTTAAAAGACGTTTTTGTTCCACAAGAGGATATAAAGGCGCAGTTTGAGGCGGCGCAAAGGGTAAAGGAAATTACGGGCGGCGGCAAAAAAGCGTATATAGCCACCTTCGGCTGTCAGCAAAACGAGGCGGACAGCGAGCGACTTATGGGTCTTTGCCGTTTGATGGGTTACGAGAAGACCTATATCCTTGAGGAAGCGGAGCTTATTATCTTTAACACCTGCGCCATAAGAGAGCATGCGGAGCTGAAGGTGTTTTCAAAAGCGGGCGGACTGCGCAAGCTTAAGGAAAAGAACCGCCGTATCGTAACGGCTGTCTGCGGTTGTATGGCAGAGCAGTCCCATAGGCGGGAGAAGTTTTTGACAAGCTATCCCTATATCGATTTCATCTTCGGTACGGACAGGTTGCATATGCTTCCGCAAATGGTGGAGAATGCACTGAAAGGTAAAAAACTTAAGGTTTATATAAGCGGACTCAGCCACGATAAGTTCGGCGTTATCGCCGAGGGCTTGCCCGTAGTAAGGGAAAGCAACTATAAAGCGTGGGTTTCCGTTATGTACGGCTGTAACAACTTCTGCACCTATTGCGTGGTGCCCTACGTAAGGGGCAGAGAAAGAAGCCGCAGAAGCGCCGACGTGCTTGCCGAAGTGGAAGCTTTGGTAAAGGCGGGGTATAAGGACATAACCCTTTTGGGGCAAAACGTTAACTCTTATAAGGGTGAGTACAGCTTTCCGGAGCTGTTGCGCCGTGCCGCAAGCTTTGAGGGGGATTATTGGATAAGGTTTATGACCTCCCATCCCAAGGATGCCTCCAAGGAGCTTATAGACGTAATGGCGGAGAACCCTAAGATTGCACCCCATTTCCATCTGCCCATGCAGTCGGGCGATAACAGGATATTGGAGCTTATGAACCGCCGTTATACCGTAGAGCAGTATATGGAAAAAGCGGCGTATATCAAGGAGAAAATTCCCCACGTGGCGCTGTCCTCGGATATTATCTGCGGTTATCCTACGGAAACGGAGGAGGAGTTTGAAAACACGGTAAAAGCCGTGGACAAGGTAGGCTTTGATATGCTTTTCACCTTCGTTTATTCCCCCCGTATAGGCACCCCCGCCGCAGAGATGGAGCAAGTGGAGCATAAAATCAAGACGGAGCGTTTTGCGCGGCTTTCCGCCTTGGAAAATCTGCGTGCAGAGGAGCTTAACTCCCGTTTTGCGGGACAGACCGTAAAGGTGCTTTCCGACGGACTTCAGGACGGAATATACAAAGGCAGAACGGGACAGAATAAGATAATAAGCTTTACCTTACCCCAAGGCTTTGACGAGGAAAAAGCCGCGGCGGGCAAGTTTTTGCAGGTTAAGGTAACAAAAGCCGCCGCCTACACACTTGAGGGCGAGGCAACCGAATAATAAAGAGAGAAGGAAATTACTATGGACAACTATTTGAAAACTTTACTTGATAATTTCGGCGAAGCTATTAAGGATAACGAGGCAGTGGTGGAATACACCAAGGCAAGAGAAGCTTATATGAAGGACGCGGATATTTCCTGCGCCGTAAGCGAGTACAACGTACAGCGTATGCTTTTGGAGGAACAGCAGTTGAACCCCGAAGCGGATGCAAACTTAATAGAAAGCATGGAACAGCGCGTTAACGAGCTTTACGAGAAGATCATAAACAGTGATACCATGAAGGCGTTGACGGTAGCCGAAAACAAGCTTAACGCTTTGCTTGCGGAGATAAACAAGGTCATTATGTCCTATATCGTTCCCGAAAGCGAAGAAAATTGCGGCGGCGACTGCAGTCATTGCCACGGTTGCCACTAAAAACAGAGGATTCGTAAGTCACAAAGTCAAACTCCGCGGAGGTGTAAAAAATGGGGCTTTCCCCTATGATGAAGCAGTATATGCAAATAAAAGCCGAAAACCCCGATTGTCTTTTGATGTTCAGGCTGGGGGATTTTTACGAGCTGTTTTTTGAGGATGCTAAAACAGCCTCCCGCGAGTTGGAGCTGGTGCTTACGGGCAGAGATTGCGGCGAGAAGGAGCGCGCCCCCATGTGCGGTGTGCCTTACCATGCGGTAGAGGGTTATTTAAGCAAGCTTATAAGCAAGGGGTACAGAGTTGCCATTTGCGAACAGCTTGAGGACCCTGCCACCGTTAAGGGGATAGTTAAGCGTGACGTGGTGCGTATCGTTTCCCCCGGTACCGTTACGGAAGGCAGTCTTTTAAAAGAGGGGCAGAATAATTACCTGGCGGCAGTGGTAGAGCAGGAGAACGGATACGGTCTTGCCTTCGGCGACGTTTCCACGGGTGAGATATTTGCCACGGAAGCGGTGGGCGAGGAAAAAACAGCCGCCCTTTATGCGGAGTGTGCCGCCTTTTCCCCTTCCGAAGCGGTTATAGGCAAGGGTGTTTCCGAGGAAACGGGCGCTTTCCTGAGAGAGCGTATGGGCGCATTGCTCAGCCGCGCGGAGGAAGAGATAGAAGAAGGCGGTGACGAAACCGCCGAGGAGACGGTAGGATTCGTTACCGACCTGCCCGAAAAGGCCGCAAGGCTTTTAAAGCTGTACATAAAACAAACGCAAAAGACCGAGCTTGGATATATCAAACCCACAAAGTTTTATAAATCCGATGCTTTTATGAGATACGATGCCTTTACAAGGCGCAATTTGGAGCTTTGCGCCTCCATGCGTAACGGAGAGAAAAAAGGCTCGCTTTTGTGGGTTTTGGATAAGACCCACACGGGCATGGGTGCAAGGCTGTTAAAGCAGTGGCTGGACAGACCGCTTATAAGCAGTCGCGCCATAAACGCAAGACTTGACGGCGTGGCAGAGCTTAAAAGCTCCGCTAAGGAGCGCAAGGAGATAATTAGCTACCTCAAAGGCGTTGTGGATATGGAGAGGATAATCTCCCGCCTTGTGTACGGTACCGCCAACGCAAGGGATATGAAGGCCTTGGAGGGGGCAATAAAGCAACTCCCCTTTATAAAGGAACGGCTTTATCCCATGCAAAGCGGCATCTTAAAGGGGCTTTACAACTCCCTTGATCTGTTAGAGGAGATAGGCCGCAGTATAGAAAATACCATAGTGGACGACGCGCCTATTACCGTAAGAGAGGGCGGCATCATCAAGGAGGGTGCAAACAGCTCCGTAGATGAGCTTCGCTCCATGATGAAGGACGGCACCGCCTGGATCTCACGCATTGAGGCGGAGGAAAAGAAAAAGACGGGCATCCGTACCTTAAAGGTCGGCTACAACAAGGTGTTCGGCTACTACATAGAGGTCAGCAAGTCCTTTAAGGAGTCCGTGCCCGACAGATATATCCGCCGTCAGACCCTTGCCAACGCAGAAAGATACGTAACCCCCGAGCTTAAGGATATGGAAAGTCGCGTTATAGGTGCCAAGGACAAGCTTACCGCCTTGGAATACGAGCTTTTCTCCGCTTTAAGGGAATATATAGTAGAACGTACCCGCCGCATCCAAAAAACCGCCGCCGTTTTGGCGGAAACTGACGTTTTGTGCTCTCTTGCCGAGGTTGCGGCACAGGGTAATTACGTGCGCCCCGAGGTTGACGACAGCGATGTTATAGACATAAAAGAGGGTAGGCATCCCGTGGTGGAGCGTTTTATAGGGGACTCCTATTTCGTGCCCAACGATTGTTTGTTGGACGGCGGCAGAAACCGCCTTTCCCTTATAACCGGTCCTAATATGGCAGGTAAATCCACCTATATGCGGCAGATCGCCCTTTGCTCCGTAATGGCGCAGATAGGTTCCTTCGTGCCCGCAAAAAGCGCAAGGCTTGGCGTGGTGGACAGAGTGTTTACCCGCGTAGGTGCCTCCGACGATCTGGCAACGGGCAACTCTACCTTTATGGTGGAGATGACGGAGCTGGCGGCAATACTTAAAAACGCTACCCCCAAAAGCCTTATAATATACGACGAGATAGGCAGGGGCACCTCTACCTACGACGGTATGAGCATAGCACGCGCCGCCTTGGAATATACGGTAAGCAATATTAAAGCGAAGACCTTGTTTGCCACCCATTATCACGAGCTTACTGCTTTGGAGGGCGAGCTGGAGGGTGTGGTAAACTATAATATAGCTGCCAAAAAGAGGGGCGACAGCGTGGTGTTCCTGCGCAAAATTGTAAGGGGCGCCACCGATGACAGCTACGGCATAGAAGTAGCAAAGCTTGCGGGTGTGCCGGATAAGGTGGTAAACCGTGCAAGACAGGTGCTTCGCTCCCTGGAGGGGACGAAGCCTACCGTACAAAAAACCGTTCGGGAAGAAGAAAACCTGAGCTTTACCTCTTTTGCGGAGCAGGAAATCGCCGCAAAGCTCAGAGCTACCGACATTAATACCCTTACGCCCATAGAGGCGATGGGACTTATATATGAGCTGAAAAAGAAAGCCGAAATGTAAATTATGAGTGTTATTAATATACTTGACAGTCAAAGTGCCAATATGATTGCCGCGGGTGAGGTGGTGGAACGTCCTGCCTCTGCGGTTAAAGAGCTGGTGGAAAACGCAATAGACGCCCATGCAAAAAACATAAGCGTGGAGCTTAAGGGTGGCGGCGTTGCCATGATAAGAGTCAGCGACGACGGCTGCGGTATCCTTGCGGAGGATTTGCCCAAGGCGGTACTGCGCCACGCTACCAGCAAGATCCGTTGCGGCACCGATATTGACGGTGTTACCACCTTGGGATTCAGAGGAGAGGCGCTGGCGGCTATCTCCGCCGTTTCTCATTTGAAGATAATCTCCCGCAAAGAAGGGGAGGAGCTTGGCAATCTGCTGAGCTGTGAGGAGGGCAGTACCACCCTTGAGGAGGTAGGCTGTCCCGTAGGGACTACCGTTTTGGTGGAGGGTTTGTTTTACAATACCCCTGCCAGACGTAAATTCTTAAAAAAAGATATGACGGAGTCTGCCGCCTGCAGAGCAGTTGTGGAAAAAGCGGCAATATCCCACCCTCATATAGCTTTTAAGTTTATTTCGGACGGAGAGCTGAAGCTTTCCACCACGGGTAACGGCTCCTTGCCCGATGCCATAGGCGACACCTTAGGTGCCGCCAAAGCCAAGGACTTGGTAAGGGTAGAGGGCATTGCAGAGCAGGTCACCGTAAGCGGTTACGTCAGCGCACCTTCTGCCGCCGTAGGCAGAAATACTGCGCAAAACACCTTCGTCAACGGAAGATACGTCATCTCCAAAACGGTACAAGCCGCAGTAAAAGAAGCCTTTAAAAGCTATTTACCCCACGACAGATACCCCGTTACCGTATTGTTCGTGGAGGTGCCTTATAAGTTCGTGGACGTAAACGTGCACCCCGCAAAGACCGAGATAAAGTTTGCCGACGAGCGTTTGGTGTACGAGGCGGTGTTCTACGGTATAAGAGGTGCTTTGTCCCGTAACGACGCTTTTACGGGCAAGGAGGACGATATATTCGTCAGCGGCGGTGACGTTATACCTGCCGTAAGCAAGGAGCAAGGCTTTACAAGGCCCGTTTATACCGCTCCCGCCTTAAAGACCGAAAGGGTGCTTTCGGCAGAGGAACCTAAGAAGGATTTCAACGCGGCGGAGCTGGGTGAGGAAGGCTTTGTCCCCGTTAAAACCATGGAGGCGAAGGTAGCCGCCCCGTCCTTGAAGACCGTGCTGGATACCCCAAGTATTCAAAAAGAGATAAGTGATTCCCCCAAGTACCGCTACGTGGGCGAGCTTTACGATGCCTACCTGATAGCGGAAACGGCTGAGGCGGTTTACATAGTTGATAAGCACGCCGCCCACGAGCGTATATTGTACGAAGAGATACGCAAAAGCACCAAAAGCCAAAGCCAAAGCTTGCTAGTTCCCGACGTGGTAGAGCTTTCTGCGGCGGATACGGCACTGCTTTTGGAAAACAAGGAATATCTTTACACTATGGGCTTTGACCTTGATGCTATTGGCGATAATAGTATAATAGTAAGAGCGTTGCCCGTTGTAATAAAGGGCGCAGACAGCGAAAGCTTGCTTTCCGCCTTTGCAAGCGCTTTAGAACGCGGCGGTGCCTTGCCCATAGAGGAAAAATGTGACAGAGCGCTGTTCACAATGGCGTGCAAGGCGGCGCTTAAAGCGGGTATTGCCAACGACTCTGCCCATAATAAGTGGGTGCTGAATAAGCTTTTTGCAGACGGCAGTATAAAATATTGTCCCCACGGCAGACCCGTGGCGAAGATGTTTATAAGGCGCGAAGTTAATAAATGGTTTGACAGATAGGAGAAAATATGGCTAAGTTTACACTGCATAAAAAAGTGGGTGCCGCAAGGCTTGGAACCTTTTCCACCGTACACGGCGATATACAAACGCCCGTGTTTATGAACGTGGGCACCTCCGCCGCCGTAAAGGGCGGTATTTCCACGGAGGACCTTAAGGAGATACGCTGTCAGGTGGAGCTTTCCAACACCTATCATTTGCACGTGCGCCCCGGAGAGGACGTTATATATCAGTTGGGCGGTATCCATAAGTTTTTCAACTGGCAAAAGCCCGTACTTACGGATAGCGGCGGTTTTCAGGTGTTCTCCCTCTCTCAGCTCAGGAACATAAAAGAGGAGGGCGTAACCTTCGCTTCTCATTTCGACGGCGCAAGGATTTTTATGGGACCTGAGGAAAGTATGCAGATACAGTCCAAGATAGCCTCCACCATCGCCATGGCTTTTGACGAGTGCTGTGTTTCCACGGCGGAAAAGTCCTATATAGGCAAGTCTATCCGCCGTACCACCCGTTGGCTTGACCGATGCGTTAAGGAGATGGCGCGCCTTAATTCCTTGGAGGAAACCATAAACCGCGACCAGCTTCTGTTCGGTATCAACCAAGGCGGCATTTATGCAGACCTGCGCGTGGAGCACATGAAGCAGATAAACGAATTTGACCTGCCCGGCTACGCCATAGGCGGTCTTGCCGTGGGTGAAAGCGCCGACGAGATGTACCGTATTATCGAGGCGGTGGAGCCGTATATGCTTCCTGACAGACCCCGTTATCTTATGGGTGTGGGCACCCCCATCAATATACTTGAGGCGGTTGACCGCGGTGTTGACTTCTTCGACTGCGTAATGCCCTCACGTAACGCCCGCCACGGTAACGTGTTCACCCACGAGGGGCTTCTTAACCTTAATAACAATAAGTTTAAGCTGGATGCACTGCCCATCGACCCTCATTGTGACTGCAAGGTGTGTAAAACCTACAGCCGCGCTTATATCCGACACCTTTTCAAGGCGAGGGAGCTTTTGGCAATGCGCCTTTGCGTGTACCATAACCTGTATTTTTACAACAAGCTGATGGAAGATATAAGAGAAGCCATTGCCAACGACACTTGGGAAAGCTTCAAAAAGGATGCGGTAGAGCGCTTCAGCCGCCGCGTTTGATCCATAAAAAAGCAAAAACTGCAGTTCACACTGCAGTTCAGACCACTGACAAAGGCACAGAGCACGAAAAAGAAAACAAACAAATATAATGAAGTAGAAAAATAAGGGGGCAAGCCTCCTTATTTTTCTGCATTTTGTTATATTTTTTCGTTCAAAACGAACCTCGGCTTGCAGTACTCAGTACAGCTATCGCCTCGGTTCGTCTTGTCTGCGCTCTTTCTCAGCACTCTGCCAAGCTGATGACAAGGCTTGTCATCAGCTTGAACTGCAGTTCACACTGCAGTTTTTTATCTTTACTTTTTAATACTTCACGGCATCTAAAATCAAAGCCGCTTCTCTTTTGGTAAGGGTTTCGGAGGAATTTTCAAACCAAGCACTGCTTATGGCAAGGCTTCCTTCGTCCCCCGTGGCACGCTCTGCCATCACCAAGGCATCCTCTAATTTAATGCTCTCGTTGGGACGGAAGGAGTCGCTTTCGGCTTTAACTATCCCGTTGGTTACCGCCGCCTCCAGATACAGCCGCTTGCCGCGGCTTTGGCTTGCGGTGTCCGTAAAGACGTTGGAGGGATACAGCTTGTCCTCCACCTTTATCCCCGCGGCGCTTACCAGCATTACCGCAAAGTCGATGCGGCTAACCTCCTCCGCGGGGGAGAAATAGTAGCTGTCGCCGATAAGTCTGTAGCTCATAACTTGGTCTTCGGACATACGAATCGCCGCCAAGTGCTCCTGCTCACCCACCATATCCGCAAAATATATGCCGCCGTCGTTCTCGGCAACGCTTACGGTGGCTTTGGCAAGCTCGCTTTTTTCGCCCCAATCGTTTACTGCGTAGTAGGTAAAGCTATCCTCACCGCAAAATCCCGTTTTGGGGGTATAGGTTACCGTATCGTCATTCAGGCTTATTCTGCCGCCCGTGGGGTATTGCTCTATAACGTACTCCAAGTCATCCCCGTCGGGGTCGTAGGCGCCAAGGGCGGCGGTAACGCTTACGTTTTTGTAGGTTTTAAGGGTTGCGGATACGGCAATGGGCGCAAAGCGCGGTGTGGCGGAATAGCGTATCACGCAGGCAAGCTCCCGGCTTTCCTTGCCGTTTTTCGTTACCGTAAAGCTAAAGCTGCAGTTGTCTGCAAATTCCTGTGAGGGCAAAAAGCTAAGCAGCTCCACCCCCGCGGCGGAAAGTGTTTGGTCGGGTATGGCATCTACCCCCGCCACCTTTAAAACACCGCAACCGATAGGGGGTAGCGATTTTAGGGTTAGGTAGTCAAACTCGGTGCCCACCAGCTCCATCACCTCGCCGCAGTTAAAGTTTACGCGCTCGCCGCCCACACTGCACTTTATAAGCCGCGTTTCGTTGCTTATAACCTCCAAGGCAGGGGAAAGCTGTGCCGCTTCTGCCTTCACGGCGGTAACGGTAACCGCAATCAGGCAAAGGGAAAACACGATCAAACGGAATAATTTTCTCATAACAACGCCTCCTTTTGTGGTATAGTTTGCCACGGCGACTCAGCTTTTATACCAAATATTTCAAATATACTTGAAATATTCTTGGGCGAATGATATAATAAGCTCGAAGGATGGTGATTTCTATGGATTCTTTAATTACGGGCGCTTCTTTGGAGGGGATGTTACCCGCATCTCAGTCCAAATGGGCACTGCACAGGATGATTTTTTGTTGCGCCTTGTCTGAGGAGCCAACGGTTATCACCATAAACGATCTGTCAGGGGATATTTGCGGTGCCATCGATACGGTCATACGCTTCGGCGGCGCGGTTTTGCCCGTTAGCGAGCGTGAGTACAGGATCACCCCCATATGGGAGAAAAAGGCGGAAAACCCCGTTATCTACGCCCGTGAAAGCGGTACTTTTTTGCGGTTCATCATCCCCGTTGCCGCGGCACTTTTCGATTCCTTTGAGATTCGGTGCGCGGCTGCCATCCCTCCCTTCAGCCCCATTATGCAACAGATGGAGGAACACGGCTGCAGCTGCAGCTACGGTGACGGCGTTATGCGCTTTAAGGGCAAGCTTAAAGGCGGCGATTTTACCCTTGCGGGCAACACCGGCGGCAGGTTTTTGTCGGGATTGCTCTTTGCCCTTCCTCTGCTTGAAGAGGATAGCAGAGTAAGCTTTACCTCCCGTTTGCAAACCGGCGGTTACGTGGATATGACGCTGGAAAAAGCGGCAAAGTACGGTGTGCGAATATACCGTCAGGGTATGGGGTATTTTGTTAAAGGAAACCAACGTTACTTAAAGCCTTTTGACCGTGAGAAGCTTACCGTTGAGGGTGACTGGGCAGGGGCGGCGTTTTGGCTTGCGGCGGGTGCCATAGGCGGCGACGTTTGTTGCGGCGGACTTAGTACCCTCTCCAGCCAGCCCGATAAGGAGATAGTTCCCCTTCTTGCCCGTATGGGTGCAGATATCAGGGCGGATAATAGGACGAACAGCGTTTTTGCCCTTAAAAGCCGGCTTTACGGAATCGACGTGGACTGCTCTGCGGTACCCGATCTGGTGCCCGCCTTGGCGGTTGCCATGTCCTTGGCTAAGGGCAACAGCATGATAAGAAACATAGGCTGGCTGAGGCATAAGGAAAGCGACAGGATACGTGCCCTGTGCCACAACCTTAATCTAATGGGCGCCAAGGTGACGGAATATGACGATGCCTTGGGGTTCGTCGGTGTAAAACAGCTTAAAGGGGCGGAGATAGACTCCTTCGGTGACCACCGAATAGCTATGGCGATGGCGATAGCCGCCACCTACGCAAAAGGGAAGACGGTGCTTAAAAATTCCGATGCGGTGCGTAAGTCCTACCCCCGTTTTTACTACGATTTTAAACAGCTTGGCGGAATAATAGAGGATATAAAAGAAAGGTAGAGTGTGTATGCGACCTAACAGACTTTTCGTTGTGGTTCCTTGCTATAATGAGGAGGAGGTACTGCCCGAAACCTCAAAGCGTTTGGCAGAAAAAATGGCGGCGCTTATAAAGTCCGGCGCAATAGCTGAAAACAGCCGCGTTGCCTTCGTTAACGACGGCAGTAAGGACAAAACTTGGGAGATAATACAAAAGCTTCACGAGGAAAACCCCGTGTTCACAGGGATAAACCTCAGCCGCAACAGAGGCCATCAAAACGCGCTGTTGGGCGGTCTTATGACGGTTATGGAGGATGCGGATATGGCGATCTCCATGGATGCCGACCTGCAGGACGATATTAACGCCATCGACCAGATGGTGGAGAAGTATCATAACGGTTGCGATATAGTTTACGGTGTAAGAAGCAAGCGCAAGACGGATACGTTTTTCAAACGCTTCACTGCCGAAAGCTTTTACCGACTTATGGATAAAATGGGCGCGAAGACCGTGTTTAACCACGCGGATTACCGCCTTATGTCCAAGCGCGCTTTGCAAGGACTTGCAGAGTTTAAGGAGGTTAATCTGTTCCTCCGCGGTATAGTGCCTATGATAGGCTACCCCTCCGACGTGGTGTATTACGAGCGCGCCGAGCGCTTTGCGGGGGAAAGCAAGTATCCGCTGAAGAAGATGATTGCCTTCTCCATAGAGGGTATAACCTCTTTAAGCACCACCCCCATCAAGATGATAACGAAGCTTGGCATATTTATGTTTATAGTAAGCATAGGAATGCTTATATATTCGGTAGTACAGCAGATACTCGGTCACACCGCTTGGGGTTGGGCAAGCATTATCACCTCCATTTGGGCAATAGGCGGCTTGCTTATGATCTCCGTGGGCGTCGTTGGCTCTTACGTGGGCAAGATCTACTTAGAGGCTAAGGAAAGACCTCGGTATATTATCGAAAAATATTTGGAAGAGGATAAAAAAGACTAAGCTATGTGGCATCCCATAAAGCATTTTAAAACCATTACCAAGCATCGCCACAAAGTTATAATCCATTGCTTTAAGGCGGGCATCCTTTGGCAGGGCTTGCGGCACGACCTATCCAAATACAGTCCCTCGGAGTTTATAAGGGGAGCTAAGTATTATCTGGGTACCAGAAGTCCCAACGAAAAGGAGAGGGAGCTTTACGGTCACTCCAAGGCTTGGCTTCATCACAAGGGCAGGAACCGCCACCACTATGAGTATTGGCAGGACGCTATCCCCGCAGAGGGCAAGCCCTTAGCACCCGTGGAAATGCCCGTAAAATACGTGGCAGAGATGTTTTGTGACAGAGTTGCCGCCAGCAAGATATATAAGGGCAAGGCATATACCGATGCTGCCGCTTGGGAGTATTACGCTCCCAAAAAGGGTAAACTGCCCATACACCCCAACACGGCGGCATTGCTGGAGGATTGGCTGCTGACTCTCAGGGATGAGGGCGAGGCGGCGGCGTTTTCAAAAGTTAAAGCGGCATTACGCAAAAGATAAAATAGCCGTTCCGAGTGCAGTAGTATTCGGAACGGCTTTTGTTTTCGTGGGGTGATTTTTGGGGCGAATTAATGTTGACAACCCTTATATAAAAGTGTTAAAATGAATATGTATATCTATGTGGAGGTGCGTTATGGAAAGAATTGCCCGTTTTGAAAAAATAAGCCGCAGTCAATACCTTGCAGATATGGGGGATATGGGCGGAGAAAGCTATGAGGGAGTAGCTATCCCAAAACGCGCCACGGCTCATTCCGCAGGCTATGATTTTTATGCACCCTACGACGTTTTTTTGCCCGCGGGGGGCAGTGCGGTGGTAAAAACAGGCATCCGCACCTTTATAAAGGAAGGCTGGGCGTTGCTTATATATCCTCGCAGCGGCTTGGGTTTTAAGTTAGGGATTCGTCTTGCCAACACGGTGGGCGTTATCGACGGGGACTACTGTTATTCCGATAACGAGGGGCACATAATGATAAAGCTCGTTAACCCCTCCGATAAATCCGTCACCCTAAGCGCGGGCACCGCCATAGCGCAAGGTATATTCACCCCCTACGGTATAACCGAGGACGACTGCGTAACCACCGTGCGTAACGGCGGCTTCGGCAGTACGGACGGAAAGTGAGCAGAAATTGAGAGAAGCGTTTATATATAAAACCGCGCCTTTTTCCCATCTGATAAGCCCCACTCTTGAAAAGGCGTCTTGTTGTCATTTGTTTACCTGCAAGGACGGCGGTGTAAGCGAGGGGTACTTTAAAAGCTTTAACTTTGCCGCGGGCAGCGGTGAACTTTGCGACAGTTGGGAAAACGTGGTGGAAAACCATAGACTTGCCGCAGAGTATATGGGTTTTACAAAAGAGGATATATGCCGAAGCTACCAGACCCACAGCCTTGAGGTAAGGGTAGTTGACAGAAGCTACAGAGGAAAAGGACTGGTACATCCTCCTTTTGACTGCGGTGTGGACGGACTCGTTTGCAAGGAGGAGGGCGTGTTGCTTTCCGTAAGAGGGGCAGACTGCGTTACGGTGCTTTTGTACGACGGCAAAAACCGCGTGTGCGGCGCCTGCCATTCCGGTTGGCGGGGCACTTTGGGCAAGATAGCCGCAAAGACAGCCCTTTCCATGTGCGCCATCGGCGCGGAGGCGGAGCATATCGTTGCCGCCATAGGTCCCTCCGCAAGGAGCTGTTGCTACAATGTGGGCGAGGAGCTGTACGAAAGCTTTTTGGCACAAGACGTAAGCAATCGCGCCTTTTTCCAAAACCGTGACGGCAAGCTGTACCTTGACCTGCAAGGGGCGGTGGTAAGCGCCTTGGAGGAGGCGGGACTTAAAGAGGAGAATATAGCCGACGGCGGAGAGTGCAGTATTTGCAACGAAAATCGCTATTTTTCCCATCGAAGAAGCGGAGTTCTACGAGGGACGATGGCGGGATTTATAGGTATTCGGGAAGGTTAAAATGGATAGTGTAAAAATTTTTCATATAGCGGACGTACATTTGGACACCCCTTTTTCCGGCATGAGCCCCACGGAGGCGGCAAGCTGTAAAAACGGACTTAGAGGCGCCTTTGCCAAGGCGATATTATCCGCAAAAAACAGAGGCGTTCAGATATTTTTAATAGCGGGGGACTTGTTTGACGGTGCTTTCGTAAGCCCCGACACCGAGGAGTTTTTGATAGAAAAGTTCAGCTCCTATCCGGACTGTCATTTCTTTATCTCCCCCGGCAACCACGACCCTTTTACCGCAAGCTCCTTCTACGCTAAGGGCAAGCTTCCCAAAAACGTGCACGTGTTCAGGGAAAAAAGCAGAGTAGAGCTTGAAGAGCTGGGCGCGGACGTTTACGGTATGGGGTTTACGAGCAGAGAATATACCGAAAGTCCTCTTACGGCTTATCCCCCCTTGCGTGAGGACAGAATAAATATACTGGTGTGCCACGGGGATTTAGGTGTGGCAAACAGCGTTTACGGACCTATAAGCAAAGACGATATAGGTCTTTTGCCCTTCGATTACATAGCCTTGGGGCATATCCACAAGGCTACGGATATTATCACCCACAAGGGTGTAAGCATTGCGTATTCCGGCTGTATAGAGGGCAGAGGCTTTGACGAAACGGGTGAAAAAGGCGGTATATACGGCACCGTTTCCAAGGGGAGGACCGACCTTTCCTTCTTTCCCCTTTCCGTAAGACGTTACGAGACGGAAGAGGTGGATATAAGCGGATTTGAAAGCCGTCTGCAGGTGACCGATGCCGTAAAGGCGGTTATGAAGCGCCACGGCGGTGCAAGGCTCAGGGTGGTGCTTACGGGCAGACCGAAAGACGCTTTTTATATAAGCAGTGATCTGTTTTCCGTTGGAGGAAGCGACCCCGATTACATAGAGATAAAGGACAAAAGCGTGCCCGCCCTAAGCGTTACCGCCATAGAGCAGGAAAAGACTTTAAGAGGTGCCTTCTACCGCCGAATGATGGGGCGGATAGAGTCGGCGGCAGACGAAAAGGAGCGCATGGAGTGCGTTTACGCTTTAAAGTTAGGGCTTGCCGCCCTTGAAGGCAGGGACACGGAGGCGTAGGATGAAAGGCAACGTTAATATAGAAAGAATAAATATAGCCGCCTTCGGAAAGTTGGAGCAGAAGGAGATAGAGCTTAGTCCTCGCGTTAATTTGTTGGTTGCTCCCAACGAAGGGGGCAAAAGCACTCTTTCCGGCTTTATACGCTTTGCCTTGTACGGATTTACGGGCAAAAGCCGCGGCATTGCCGAAAACCCCAAAAAGCTGTATATGCCTTGGTCGGGCGCGGCGGCGTCGGGTGCGTTAACGGTTAAGGCTGACCGCCGTTTACGTATAGAGCGAAAGGTTGCGGGCACAAAAGAGACGGTAAGCTGTACGGATATAGCCACTAACACGGATATGTGCTACGGCAATATAGGGGAGGAGCTTTTCGGGGTAGGATGCGAGGTGTTCGAGAAGACCTTGTTCCTTTCCACGGCAGAGCCGCCTAAAAGCGACGACAAAGCCTTGGCGGAGAAGCTTCAAGTCCTTATGTTTTCCGCAGACGAGCAGACCGAGGGCGAAAAGGCGGAAAAACTGCTTACCAAAAAGAAAAACGCCTTAAAGGGCAGAACTGCAGGCAGTGGCAGAATATACGAGCTGGAAACGGAAGCGGCACGCCTTGAAAGCAAGCTGAGCCAAGAGCAAAGCAACTCTTCAGAGCTTAAAAGAGCAGAAGAAGAGCATAGAAAATATACCGAGGAGATCTCGGTAAGAGAAAAAGAGGTGGCAGAGGCGGAGGCCGCCCTTGCCAACTACGAAAACTACGAAGCGCTTCTGCTTCTTAAAGAGTACGAAAGATTACAAAAAGAAAAAGAGGAGAAGGAGGCGGCAGAAACCGTAGCCCCTACCTTTGAGGAGATAGAAAAACTGCAGGGGCTTAAAAGGAAGGCAGACGGCGCGGCAGACGCGCTGAGGGTGCGCCGCGAGGAATACGTTTCCATAAGCGAAGAAGAAGCAAAAAGCACTTCCGTAGACCCTTCGGTTCTTAAAAAATGTAAAAGGCAAAGCGCGCTTGCCAAGGTGTTTTTTGCTCTTTCCTTGGGCGGTATCGCTATTTTTCTGCTTTTGCATTTTGCCCTCGGCAAGGGTATAGCGGCTACCGTGGGTGCGGCGGCTTTTTGGGTGCTGATGCTTTTGGCGGGCGTGTATTGCAGTGTGTCTTTAAGTACCGCCCTTAAAAAGACGGGCTGTAAAAGCGTAAAAGCGCTTGAAGCCGCATGGGAACACAGTAAGGAAACGGAGGAAAGCGGCGCCCAAAGAAGAGAAGCGGCAAATCGTGTCCTAAAGGCGGCGGAAGCGGCAGAGGAATTCGCTAAAAAAGAGCTTTTTGCGGCGCTTAGCCTTTACGGAGAGGTAAAGGACAGTCAAACCGCCATAAACGAGCTTTTGAGGGAGCATATCGCCTCCGAAAGCTTAAAGGCGGAAAGCAAAAACGCCAAGGATAACCTGAACGCTTTCCTTAGCAGATACGACGTGGAATCCCTTAAAGAAAAGGCGAAAAACGCGGTAAAGCCTATAAAGGAAAAGTCACAGCTTGATATAGAGAAAAAAGCGGCAAGCCAGCGGCTTTCCTTGTACAAGGAAAAGCTATCTCAAACGGCTCAGCGTATAGCGGCGCTTCGTGCGGTGGGCGGCAACCCCGTAGCCACGGCAGAGGCACTTTCCTATACCGTAGCGGAAATAGAAAAGGCAAAGCACAGCTATAACGCTTTAAGCATTGCCGTGGAGGAGCTTACCGCCGCGGGGAACGAGCTTAAGGAGTCCTTTTCACCCATAATCGCCAAAAGGGCGGGAGAGTATTTTAATACCCTTACCGACGGCGAGCATTCGTCAATGGAGCTTGATACGAGCTTTGCCATGAGCTGTGACGGTGATTACGGACAAAAAAGCGGCGAGTATTTAAGCACCGGTGCCAAGGACGGGGCATATTTATGCTTAAGGCTTGCCTTGGTGGAGCTTCTTTTCGAGGGCAGAAAGGTGCCTATCGTTTTGGACGATGCCTTTGCCCGTATAGATACACCGCGCACGAAGCGTATGCTTAAAATGCTTTGCGAAAGCGGTCATCAGCTTATAATAAGCAGCTGCAGCTCAAGAGAGGAGCGCTTGCTAAAGGAGTTAGGGCAGGAGTACAGCCTTATAACACTGTAAAAGAGGGTTTTTATGATAAACAGGGATACGCCCTTGCGCTTTATAAAAGGCGTAGGCGAAGCGACGGCAAATAAGCTGTTGCGCTTGGGGTTGACCACCGCCGAGGATATGGCAATGCTTTTCCCAAGACGTTACGAATATCGGGGGGAGATTGTCCCTTTAGCCGACGCCGTGGGCAACGAGCCTTGCGCAACCGTGCTTACGGTATGCTCTGCCCCCACTCTAAGACACGGTGGCAAGGGGATAAGCTACGTAAAGGTGAACGCTTGCGACGAAAGCGGTACCGCTACCCTTACGTTTTTCAATCAGCCGTGGATGGAAAAATCTTTAGTCAGCGGCAGAAAATTCCGCGTTTGGGGCAGGGTGGAACGCTACGGCTACACTTTTCAGATAACCGCCCCCGTTTTAGAGCCGTACAGCGAAGACCTGCCCGACGTTTTGCCCGTGTATCCCCTGACCAAGGGACTTACCCAACAGCTTTTAAGAAGGCTTGCACAAGAGGTAAAGCCGGTTATTGACGAAATAGAGAACCCCTTGCCCGAAGAAATATACGAAAAACATTCCGTTATGGGCAGAAAAGAGGCGGTCTGCGCCCTCCACTTCCCCCAAAGCCGTGAGCAAGTGGAAAAGGCGCGGCGCGCCTTGGCTTTTGAGGAGCTTTTGCTGTTCCAATTATCCTTGCGCCGTGTAAGAGGCTCCTTAAACCGCGGGGTGGCTATCCCCATGGGTTATAAGGATACGGGCATAGGTAAGTTCTTTAAAGCTCTTCCCTTCAGTCTGACGGACGCGCAGGAACGGGTGATAAAAGAAATATTCGGCGATCTGTGCCGCGACGTACCCATGTGCCGTATGGTTCAGGGTGACGTGGGAAGCGGTAAGACGGTCATCGCCGCCGCCGCCATGCTTTTTGCGGTTAAAAACTCCTTGCAATGCGCCATGATGGCACCTACGGAGATTTTGGCAAACCAACACTATACAACCCTTGGCAATTTATTTGCGGATTTCGGTGTGGAGCTTGCTCTGCTTACGGGCAGCACCTCCGCCAAGGAAAAAAAGCGCATAAAGGCGGGACTTGCCGACGGCAGTATTACCGCCGTGGTGGGCACCAACGCCATCATCCAAAAAGACGTAATATACAAAAATTTAGGGCTGGTCATAACGGACGAACAGCACCGTTTCGGTGTTTTGCAAAGGGCGGCGCTGGCGGATAAGTCCAAGGGCACTACCCCCCATTCGCTGGTTATGTCGGCTACCCCCATACCCCGCAGTCTGTCCCTTATACTGTACGGGGATATGGACGTAAGCGTTATTGATAAGCTACCCCCCGGCAGGCAGGTTATAGAAACCCGCTTGGTGGGCGAGGATAAGCGCGGCGCGGTTTACGATTTTTTAAGCAAGCAAATAGAAAAAGGCAGGCAAGCCTATATAATCTGCCCCTTGGTAGAGGACAGCGAGGGCGAAGCCGACGATAAAAAAAGCGTGGAAAGCTATAAGGCGCTGTTTGCAAAAGCGTTGCCACACGTTAAAGCACTTTGTCTGCACGGAAGGATGAAGGGTAAGGAAAAGGATGCGGTGATGCAAGCTTTTGAGCAAGGAGAGGCATCGGTGCTTATCTCCACCACCGTGGTGGAGGTGGGTGTTAACGTGCCCAACGCCACGGTTATGCTTATCGAGAACGCAGAGTGCTTCGGACTTTCACAGCTTCATCAGCTGAGAGGGCGCGTGGGCAGAGGCGAGCACAAGTCCTTTTGCATACTGCTTACGGAAAAGGCAAGCGAAAGGCTTCAGGTGCTTTGCGAAACAACGGACGGCTTCCGTATAGCGGAGGCAGATCTGGCACAGCGCGGCCCCGGCGACTTCTTCGGTGCAAGACAAAGCGGAGAAAGCGTTTTCGTCCACGCAAGCAACGCCGACATACCCCTTATAGAGGAAACCCGAAAGCTTGCGGAAGAGCTGGAAAAACAGTCGCTTATGCCCTTGGAAAACGCAATCTACGGCTATATGAACGCTCTTGGAAGCGATAATATTTTTAACTGAGAGAAAAGTATGGAAATTAACGGATACAAGCTGAAAAACTCACTGGTGCTTGCCCCTATGGCGGGGGTGACGGATATGGCTTTCCGCACCCTTTGCGCCGAATACGGCGCGGATTATCTGGTAACGGAGATGGTTTCCGCCAAGGCGGTGTGCTACGGGGATAAAAAAACTGCCGCCCTTGCCCGTGTGGAGAGCGACAGAGTGGCAATACAAATTTTCGGAAGCGAGCCTTATTATATGGCGAAAGCCGCAGAGGAACTTATGAAATATAAGCCTTTGGCTATCGACATAAATATGGGTTGCCCCGTGCCCAAGTGCGTAAAAAGCGGAGAGGGCAGTGCCCTTATGAAAAACCCCAAGCTTTGCGGCAGAATAGTTTCGGAGGTGCGTAGTTCAATCAACGTGCCCGTGGGTGTTAAGATGAGGACAGGCTTTGACGACGAGCACAAAAACGCTCTTGAGGTAGCGTTAACCGTAGAAGAAGCAGGTGCCGCCTACGTGTGCGTCCACGGAAGGACAAGACAGCAGATGTACACCGGCTTTGCGGAGAGGGATACTTTGAAGTCTGTAAAGGCCGCACTTTCCATCCCCGTTATAGGTAACGGAGATATCAAATGCGCCGCCGATGCCTTAAGCATGATGGCGGAAACGGGTTGTGATGCGGTTGCCGTGGGCAGAGGCGCCATGGGCAAACCTTGGCTTTTTGCAGAGATAGCCGCCGCCATGGAGGGCAGAGAATATATTCCCCCTACCGCGGAGGAAAAATACAACACCGTGGTAAGGCATATACAGCTTGCCGTAAAGGCAAAAGGAGAGCGTGTGGCATTGCCTGAGCTTAGAGGGCATCTTTCTTGGTATTCCAAGGGGCTTTACGGCTCCGCCGCGTTGCGTAACCGCGTAACCACGGTCACTACCGAAAAAGAAGCCATAGAAGTAGTGGCGGAAATGTTCGGCATTAAAGGATAAAACCATTATCCGCGTTGAAGGAAAAAACAAAAATGGATGAAAATATAAAAAGGAAAATTGAATTAAGCAATAAAATATATCCATATTTTGCGGGATTAACGGAAGATTTAATGTTTTGGGCGGCCATCAATACGTTGTTTTTAACAACGGTTAAGAATCTTACGGCCTCTCAAATAAGTCTTTTGTCTGCTGTTGCGGTTTTTTCTTCAATTATATTACAAGGTGTAGTCTTTAAAATTATCAAAAGAATAGGGAACATTTTTTCCGTCAGATTAGGGCTCGTTTTGTTCCTGATGGCCGCAACGGCCATTACGTTTTCAAACGATATATTTTTAATAGCAACAGGAGAAATACTTTATCATCTGGCGTTCTTTTTCACAAGCATGGGGAACGTTATATTAAAAAGAAATTTAAAAGCGGTCAATAAAGAAGAAAATTTTCATAAAATATGCAGTAAGTCTAATTTTATATACGCAACGGTTACAATGATAATATCCTTCGTGGTAGGTTTTATTTTTAATATAAATAAATATTTGCCGATGATATTGTGTATTACGGTATGCGTATTAAATATATTTTTATCCGGTTTTATATATGAATATAAATATAAAGACGACGAAAGCGTTAAACCGGAACGCAAGGTAAATTGGAAAAAAATATTGATATTAATTATTGTTGCATACGGATTGTTGTACGCAACCCTTGAAACCGTACAAGAAAACGGCAAAATTTTTATTCAATATTATTTTGAGGATTTTCTCGAAATAAACAAAGCAACGATTTGCCTTACGGTAATAATAGCCTTCTCCAGAATATTAAGAGTGCTTTCCAATTTGTTGTTTAATAAAATGTATTCAAAATTAAAAAACAAATTAATAGTCCTTTTAAATTTTTTGTTGTTATCGGCACTTGTATTAACTGTTGTCGGGAATATCGTTTCAAACGGTATGCAAGGCGGCATTATTATGGGCGCGGGATTTTGTATACTGTTGTTTGTCAGAGATCCCATAATGATATTCAGCAAAACAGAATTATTAAACAACTGCGACACGAAGGATCAGGAAAGAGTTCTGCATAAGTTTAACCTGTTCAGAAAAATAGTAGCAGGTGTTTTAGCGCTGTCGGTCAGCGCGTTGCTTTTAAAAGTGAAGATGATTATCGTTATGCTTTTATTTGGAGCCTTAACCGCTCTATATTTTGTTTTAACGTTTAATTTGTCCTCTGTATTAGCAAAAAAAGCAATGTGAAATAAAACAAATCCCTCATACGCCGCAGCGTATTTCATAGCGTCAGCTATTTCATGATGCAAAGCGTTATTTCACAAATCCCGTAAGGGATTTGTTTCGTTGAAAAAAACGACCTGTCGAAATAGGTCGTTCTTTCTGTCATTTTCCCTCTTTTTCAGTGTCTATATTATATCATATTTCTACACAGATAGCAATATATAAATAAAACGAAAGTGAAAAGTGAAGAGTGAAAAAGTGAAATCCCGCCCACTTGCGTGAACGGGATTTTTGTGCAAGGGCTACAAAATAGATGCCAACAGTAAATCCACTGTACAGAACCGAACTTGTGTATAGCAATGGTAAACGAACATTAAAAAATACCGCCGATAAAACACCGGCAGTAAGTTTATTTTTCGTTTGCGCTTTGAAG
>JAFQHW010000066.1 GCA_017397805.1 Clostridia bacterium
ACGAACGAAGTGAGTAATGGGGTGGCATAACAGCTATCGCCTCGGTTCGTCTTGCCTGCGCTCTTTCTCAGCGCTCTGCCAAGCTGATGACAAGGTTTGTCATCAGCTTGAGGCTACGGTTATTAAGACCGTAGCCTATTTTTCGTATCCCCACTAAGTTTTTAGACTTCGGTGAGGGGATTATGTGAGGGTAATACTGCTTTTCTATTGACAAGTGTGATAAATAGTGGTAATATTAAATTGATATTAAGTCTTAATTTCAATTTGAGGGTAGTATGAATTTGCAAAAGCAGAGATATAACACAAAGCAAGAAACTATTTTGATTGATTTTTTTGAAAAAAACAGTAATAAACATTTTAATGCCGACGAGGTGTGTTCTGCCGTTGTTTCGGAAGGTATTTCCAGGGCGACCGTTTACCGAAGACTTGAGAGGCTTGTTGAGGACGGAATATTGCTTAAGTTTAATTTAGGCAACGGGTTGGGTGCTTGTTACCAATTTTGCAATTCTAACCATCACGGCTCCATTTTTCACTTCGTATGCACAAATTGTAAATCGGTTAAGCATTTGGATTGTTCCGTTGTGGACGACGTGCTCGTGCATTTAACCGAACATCATAATTTGAGAATTGATAATGAACGTACGGTTTTTTACGGTCTTTGTGAGGAGTGCTTGAAATGATAAAAAAGATTTTAACCGTTTTATTTATGCTTGCGTTTTTGGTTACTGGTTACGGTTGTGAAAACAGCGAAGAGTCCCAAGGAATCAAAGTTGTTGCCACCCTTTTTCCGCAATATGATTTTGCAAGAGCGATAATCGGCGATAATGGAAGTGTTGATTTGTTGTTATCTCCCGGTAGTGACAGCCATAGCTTTGAGCTAACGTCCGAGGATATATTAAGCATTAATAAATGTGACGTATTTATCTATACCGGTCCCAATATGGAAATTTGGGTCGACAGTATCATCGGTTCGATCAATGATGGCGTTGCCGTATTAAATCTTTCTGACGGTATCGATCTTAAACATACCGAGCCTGCTGAGCTTGAAGAGCATGACCATATTATAGATCCGCATATATGGACCAGTCCCGTTATCGCGATGGAAATGTTGAAAAAGATCTATAATGCCATATGTGCCGTAGATCCCTATAACAAAGACGTATACACCGATAATTATAACGTTTATTTGGGAAAACTGAAAAATCTTGATGAAAGTTTTCGGAATTTGACCGAAGACCATGCATACGATACCTTGTATTTCAGCGGTAAATTTGCTTTTAAATACTTTTTTGACGAATATCAATTAAATTATTATGCCCCGTTTAACAGCTGTTCAGATTTGCAGGTTGAGGACTTGGCCTCCGTTGCCTATTTGATATCTGAGATGAAAGAACGTGAAGTTAAGTATATTTTTTATGAAGAGTTTGCAACTGCCGATACGTATTCAACCATCGCAAGAGAAACGGGCGCCGCTCCATTATTGTTGCATAGTGCTCATAACGTAAGCAGTGATGATTTTAAAAACGGTATTACTTACGTTGATCTAATGAACAACAATCTTATTAATTTGCAGAAAGCGCTTGGATAATGGAAAAATTACTTGAATGCAAAAATTTATGCGTTAGTATCGAGGGAAAACCAGTGCTTAACGACGTATCCTTTGATGTGTGTGAAAACGATTTTTTGTGCATTGTAGGAGAAAACGGTGCGGGTAAAACTACGTTAACCAACGCAATTTTAGGGCTGTTACCTATAGCATCAGGACAGATATTACTTAACGGTATAGGAAAATCCGATATTGGTTATTTGCCTCAAAAACTTAAGCTAAGCAATAATTTTCCCGCTTCCGTTAAAGAGGTGGTTATGTCCGGATTCGTGGGCAAGCGTTTCTTTTCGCCGTTTTACTCCGAAACTCAAAGGTGTCGTGCCGACGACAGCATGAAGCTTATGAATATTGATAAGCTGAAGAATCGTTCTTATTTGGAGCTGTCAGGGGGTCAACAGCAAAGGGTTTTGCTGGCAAGAGCGATTTGTGCCGCTGAGAAGCTGGTCTTTTTAGATGAACCTGTAACAGGTCTTGACCCGTTGGCAAGCGATAATTTCTATAAGCTTTTAAATCATTTGAATAAACATCACGGAGTAGCCGTGGTAATGGTGTCCCACGATATAAAAAATTCTGTTAAGTATTGCAGTAAAGTGTTGCATTTAGGTAATAAAGAGCGCTTTTTCGGCAGCGCTGAAGAGTATATCGAAAGCGGCTTTTATAAAGCTTATATAAAAAGGGAGGGGATTGAAAATGAATTTTGAAAACCTCGCTTTAATTAAAGATTTTTATTTCCAAGCGTTTACGGTAGGTCTGCTCATTTCCGTATGCACAGCGCTTCTTGGCGTTGAGGTCGTGCTTAAAAAGTATTCCATGTTGGGGGACGGACTCTCACACGTCAGTTTTGGTACTTTGGCAGTTGCCGCTGCATTTGGAGAAGCCAGACTTGAGATTGCTTTAGTTGTGGTCGTTTTGGTCGCTTTTTTACTTTTGCAGATACGTCAGAACAGTAAAATTAACGGGGACGCGGCGGTTGCAATCGTTTCAGGTGCGTTTATGGCACTTGGAATTTTTGCAACAAGACTTGAAAACGGAGCCAATACCGATTATAATAGTTACTTGACGGGGAGTTTGTTTGCAATAACCGATGATAATTTCCTGCTTTGCGTTATTATGTCAATAGCTGTTGTTGTTATCTACGTGTTTTTTTACAATAAGTTTTTTGCTGTTACGTTTGACGAAAATTTTTGTCAGGCAACGGGCGGAAAAGTCGGCGCGTATAATTTTATAATAGCGTCCCTTACTGCCGTAACTATTGTAATAGGCATGCGCCTTATAGGAGCCTTGTTGATTTCAAGCTTAACTGTTTTTCCCGTTGTGTCGTCTTTAAAGATTTCAAAAACGTATAAAGGGTGCGTTTTATTTGCAGTAATAGCTTCGGTTGCTTCTTATTTGCTGGGGTTTGTACTAAGTTTGTGTTCGGTGTCGGTTCAATTTCCCATAAGCTCTGCGGTTATTTTGGCAAACCTTATAGTTCTTTTGATTTGTTTAGGCGTATCGTATTTTAGAAAACACAAAAAACTTCGTTGAATTAGGGGTATTAGTTATGAAAAGAGTAGTGTCGGTTGTATTATTAATAGCTGTGCTGTTTACAACTATGGGCTCGATAGTTGGGTGTAATAGCTTTTTGGGCGGCATAAAAGCTTTTATAGAAACTGATAATTTTTATGAAAAAATAGGTAACGTATTGCTTAGTATTGTGGGCGGCAGTAATTCATCTTTTCCTCTGTTGAATGACGAGACGTTGGAATTGAAGGCAAACGTTACATTTGATAATTATACCGTTGACGATAAGCTGATGGGAAACGGCAAGGGCGAAATTGACTTAAACTTGCTTTTGACCGAGGACTTAGATTATGATTTGTCTTATGCTTTTAAGGGGTTTGACGACCAAATCAATACCTTTAAGCGTCTTGTTCAGGTTGAAAATAAGATGCTTGTTGACTTTGGTGAAAGATTAAGCAATAAACCTTTGTGTTATTTTGATGAAGGGTTTAACTGCTTTACCTATGGCAGAGACGGGCTATTCGATATTATTAAGAACCTTGAATTTAGGGACGATACGGACGGTTATAAGCTTGACGGAAAGACTTTTAAAACCGATACCGTTGAGTTTACTATAAACAGTGATAAACTGGACCAATGGGCAGGTGATTTATCGGGTAAGTTGTATTCTTCACTTTCTACGCAGTATAATGATAACGCTGACCCTGCAAATCAGGTTTATGCAAAGTGGCATTATCCTGTAACGGATATGTGGTATTTTATACAAGATTACGATATACACATCACATGGAAAAGACACTTTTCAGACGGTTCTTTATGCAGAGAAGAAATTAGGATTCACGACCCAAATAATCACAGCATTGATATAGATATTGCATATTCCGAAGATGACGATAAGGAGATCGTTGAGATTTCCGTCGAAGGCTATAACGGCAGTATTCATTTTGATATTTTCGCTCTGTCTGCTGAAAAAACCAATACCGACGGTGGTTTTGTAACTAAGGCAAAAGCTATTATAGGGGACGAAATATTGATTACCGCAACCAACAGCGGCAATGAATTGAAGTCCGAGGGAACTGCAAATATTAATCTTTATAACGTCATTGGCGAACAAAGCTTTCCAATTAGCTATTCCTACAGTGCAGAAAGGGTAGGGGAAGGTAATAACGGCTTGGGACTTGACCAGAGCTTTGTTTTTGATATTGATAATCTTTTAAACTATACTAATGATAGGTATATAAGTTGTGACTTGGAAATTAATTTGTGTGCTTCGCTGACTGATAAGGCACCGATTATTGATTATGAAGGCGATTATTATGATTTAGGTACCCTGAGTGATATTTATTACCATAATACCGTCGGTGAAGATATAAAAACCGCGGCAATTGATGCTTTTACGTCATACCTGAATGGCGATAAACCTGATTTCGTTAATCCCGGTCCGTACGTTGAGGACTTTGAACTCGAAATAACCTATGACGACGGAACGGTTTATGAAACGGACGGTCTATACGGAAAGGAATATATAGATATTCTTAATTCAGATAAGTATATGTATAAGTTTACGTATAACGCAAACGTTGCCAGCTATCCGATGTGCAGTGCAGTTTTGTGTCGTGACGGCGATAAAAAGATGTTCAGCTATGATTATTCCGACGGTACGGAATATGATGAGTTCCACGACGGTATGACCATATACGAGGTTCACCACGATATAAAGACGATAATATATTCAACCTATGATGAAGAAAATTATATTATTGATTTTCCCGATACGGTGTACAACTATTATCAAAGCGGATATTGTGAGTACGATAACAGAAAGCTTGTGTACGAGAAATACTATGACTACTCAAATAACAAGTATACGCTGATTTTTGATGAAGAAAAGAAACCGGAGCTTATGGTTATAGAGTCGTCTATAGACGGTTCGTTTATGTATACGTACCTGGAGGAAATAAGTGCTGATGTTCCCGGTGATGCTTTCGAAATTGCTGATTATGAAAAAGTAAGCGCTTTGGATTTCTATCAATAATCACGGTAAATTCAAAACGGCTTCCGATCGGAAGCCGTTTTTGCCATCTTTGCAATTTATAAAACACAAGGGGAACAAGCCACTCTTCGTATTATATGCGAAACCCTACTATACAAAATGAAAATTTTGTATAGTAGAAGAGGGAGCGAAAACAAAATTTTTGACCTTATAAGCTTATATAGCCGCCGTAATCATATAAATTACCGTTTGATAAGCTATACGGCTTAATATTATAGTTATTGCAAAAAGCTTTTATATTATGATAGTCAGGATGCGTTTTTATATCACCGCTGAACGCTATGATTTCTTTATCGCTGTACAGCGCGCATCCGCCTATAAATCCGCAGTTATAACCGTTTAGATTTATACCGTTATTTGTTACTGTCAACACATCAAATCCAAGATTTCTCAGCGTTGCTGAAATACCGTCATCCGAGCATATATAGGAGCTTGCATGAAGCCTTACGGTACTGCAAGCAGCATAGCCTTGGTTTACGCGGCATATAGAATATCCGTGGGTTGTAGCATCGTTTAATATTTCGCGCGCCGTGGATTTTCCGCAAATCAAATTGCTTCCGGCTGTAAAGCAGTTGAAAATACAGTCAAGAGGATATTTGCTGCCAAGCAATTCCCTGCTTTCTAAAATTTTAACATTTGTGTCTAAGTTGTGAACAAAACCTTTTTCGGTAAGTAAGGTGCCGTCAGATAGCTTGTAGTACAGCATATCGGTGTGAAATGCGGTTTCACCCTGTATATTTTTGGATTTTCCCGATTTTAAACAGTTGATTCCCAAGGTGTTTAATTCATTTATAATGTTATCTTTAACTAATGAACTGATAATTATGTGTTTTTTGTCCATGATCATTGCTTTAATAGTCTTAACAAGTCATAAACGCTTTTTACGCCAACAATTTCCGTACCGCTATACGATTTCTTAAGCTTGGAGATTGAATGATAAGGAACTGCTATGGTTTTAAATCCTAATCGAATTGCCTCGTTAATTCTAAGCTCCATACCGGCAACGGTTCGGCACTCGCCGGCTAATCCTATTTCACCGAAGGCAATTAAATCTTCGGGTATTGGAATGTCCTTTAGAGAAGAAATAAGAGAAAGCGCGGTTGCCATATCCGATGCGGTTTCATATAAAGATAAACCGCCCGTAACATTAAGATACACCTCGGTGGAAGAAAACTTGAGGCCTAATCTTTTTTCAAGTACAGCCAAAATAAGAGCGGATCTGTTATAATCTATGCCCGAAGACATTCTTCGAGGTGAAGGCATGGGCGACGGATTAACAAGTGCTTGTATTTCTGCAATAATTGGGCGAGACCCCTCCATGACGCATACTGCACAGGAGCCCGAAACATCGTGAGGACGCTGTGATAGCAATGTTTCCGAAGGATTGGGCACCTCAGCTAAACCATTGTCACACATCTCAAAAACGCCTATCTCGTTGGTTGAGCCGAATCGGTTCTTAACTGTTCTGATGACTCTGTAAAGCAACTGTTTGTTGCCCTCAAAATATAAAACCGAGTCAACCATATGTTCAAGAACCTTTGGACCGGCAATTGCACCGTCTTTGTTAACGTGGCCTACTATTATGACAGCCGTTCCCGTATATTTGGCGATGTTAATCATAGCCATTGCACTTTGTTTAACTTGGGTAACCGTTCCCGGCATTGATGACAGATTATCGTCGTACATGGTTTGGATTGAGTCAATTATTACGATTTTAGGGGAATTTATTTCTATTTCTGCGGAAATATTATTGATGTTTGTTTCGCATAATACAGACAAATTTTCCGTATGGATTCCTAAGCGCTCAGCGCGCATTTTTAACTGGGGCGCACTTTCTTCACCCGAAACGTATAAAATGCCCGCGCTCTCCCCTACCGAATCACATATTTGGAGCAAAAGAGTGGATTTGCCAATGCCGGGTTCACCTGATAAAAGTACTACACTGCCTTCAACTATGCCACCGCCCAACACGCGGTCAAATTCACCGATGCCGGTCGAAAACCTAAGTCGGTCAGAGTATTTTATATCCTTGAGTTTTTGGGAATTGCCCTGCCCTATCGTTTTTTTAGTGTCGGTACCGGGTATTTTTATTTTACTCTTTTTTTCGGGTTCTGCGTTTTTTTCTACCATGCAGTTCCATTCACCGCACATTGGGCAACGACCTGCCCATTTGGAGCTTGTATATTCGCAGTTTTCGCACACAAATACGGTTTTCATTAACGTCCTCCAAGGTATTTTGTAATCCCTCCGAATATAACGTAAGCAAGCTCTTGTTGATACTTTTCGGTTTTCAGCTTTGCTGCATCATCGCTGTTGGATAAAAATCCGCATTCAATCAAAACGGAGGGTTTTTGTGAATGCTCAAGTATATAAATATTACCGTTATCGGGTTTGATTTCTCTTTTGTTTTCGGGGTCTAATATTTTTGCGTACTCTTGTATAACGGTTGCCAATTTTTGACTTTCTATATTGTTTGATGAATAAAACGTTTGCAATCCTTTGGCAGCGCTCTCGCTGAATTTGTTCATATGGATGCTGACAAAAATACAATTTTCCGTCTGCTCAATAATATTTAACCTTTGCTTTAAATCGTCTCTTTTAAAATTCACGTCACTTTGTCCCGAGCTTAGAAGAGCATCCTCGTTTCTTGTCATAATTACGTTATAGCCTGATAGAGATAAAAAAGATTCAAGCTTTTGCGCTACCGAAAGATTTATATCTTTTTCGATTAAGTTGTTGGCGATGGCACCCGGATCTTTTCCTCCGTGTCCTGCATCGATTATAATAGTGGTTTCTGCCTTTGCAGATAACGTAGATGCGGTCGGTACACCGCTACCGCTGCCTGATGAATAACCGTATGAAGAGGAGAAAGCAACGATGCAGAAAAACGCAATAAAAAACACGCAAAGAACCAAGAGTAATATAGCGTAAGCTGAAATCCTGTTATACTTCATAAAAACACCCCGTCTGATTTACATATATGACGGGGTGACTGCTTTAATGCGTATTTTTATTGTCTTTTGCCTTTTTTGTATCAGCACTTAACGCAGGTTTTGCACCGAATATTGTTTTTATCTGTTTGTCGGCAAGACCTAAACGGTAACCGAGTAAGTATGCTAAAACGGCGGGGATCAAACAAGCAACTGCAATAAGCATGGAAATATCGTCACCGGTTACTTGAGTAATGCCATTAGCTTGGGTATATTTAACGGGACTGGTACCTAAAAAGATTCCGAAATACGTGCCGTTGGTAAGCAAAATTATTGCTTTGCATACGGCTTCAACAGAGCTTAATATATCCTTACCGCAAAGTCTTATAATCGTGCTTATAACCGCAGGTGTTAAAAATATAAGCGTGGGTATATACGCAAACAATGCTATTTTTGCACCGTGAAACGGTCTGAATTTTAATCTGCCGTTTGTCACTCTGTTTCTGTCCCTGAAACCCTCATCCCAGGCGTTGTCATATAGCAAAGCTGCAAAAAAGAATGAAGATAATACGGATGCAACGATTGCCCACGTTGTTCCGAAGGAACTAAGGGCGCCGCACACCATAATGCCAAATATAGACATTGCTATCTGGTTGATCCAAAACTTATTGACAAGCTTCATGTTGTCAAAATAAAAATTTTTGATGCCTCTAAAAAACTTCATAAAATATTTCCTCAGACTTTAAAACTTGGATATAGGCAGAAATTTGCCTGTATTTTTATAATGCTCGATTTGGGCACGGTCCTTTTCCGCCAAGCTATCTATACCTGCCAATGACTCATTGTGGTGTGTAAGCTCGTGCAGAACAACCTCGCGTAGTTTTTTACACCAAGCATTGCGGTTTGCGGTGGCAAGGGCAATTTTAAACGAACCGTAATAAAGCAGGATATAACGCCCCATTTGTTTGTTTTTGAAATATTTGCCCAAAGTATATAACCCACTACCGTTATCGCTTGCTTGTGCTTGAGGTACAAGACTAATTCCGCCGTTTAACTCTCGCAGTAAAACTTCTGGCAACTCATCGACGATCGTATCAAGGTAATCGGCAGCTTCTTCGAATGACAACATACTATATATCCATTATTAACCCAACGGGACAGTGGTCACTGCCTAAAACGTCGGGATAAATAATGCTGTCCTTAATTTTTTCTTTGATAGAATCGGAAACGATAAAATAATCGATCCTCCAGCCTACGTTGTTGGCGCGGGCGTTTGAACGGTAAGACCACCAAGTATAGGCATCGGTTTTTTCGGGATATAAGTATCTGTAGCTATCCGTAAAACCCGCATTAAGCAGTGAAGAAAAACAGCTTCTTTCCTCGTAGGAAAAACCGGGATTACCTATGTTGCTTTTCGGGTTTTTTAGGTCGATCTCCTTGTGCGCAACGTTAAGATCTCCGCATAAAATTACGGGCTTGCTTCTTGAAAGACAGGATAAATACATACGCATATCTTCTTCGTATTGCATACGGTAATCTAATCTTTTAAGCTCAGGCTGTGCGTTGGGAGAATAGCTTGTAGCAATATAAAACGCATCAAATTCCAAGACTATAAGTCTGCCCTCGTCGTTGTATCTGCCGTCTATACCATACGTTACGGATATAGGCTTTTTTTTGGTAAGTATCAGTGTGCCTGAATACCCTTTTTTATCTGCACTGTTCCAATAGCAGTAATAGCCGTCAAAGGAAAAATCAGCTTGTTCGGGTTGCATTTTAGTTTCCTGAATACAAAAGATATCGGCATCCGATTCCTTGAAAAAATCAAAAAAACCTTTTGTAACACAAGCGCGTAGTCCGTTAACGTTCCAAGATATAAGTTTCAAATTTAAAGCCCCATTTCAACCTTATAAGCGTTGTGTTCAACCATCAGTTCGGCTAAAAGTTTGGTTATTGCGGTAAATTGTATTTGACTGCGAGGGTCATCAACACCGCTTCTGCCGCATAAAACCACAAGAACGTATTCGTGCCCGTCTGCAAACACTACGCCTGCATCGTTAAAGGCTTTGCCGCTCCAACCGGATTTGTGTGCCGCTTCGTATTGAGGTATTGAGCGCCAAATGTAGTTATAAGCCGCGTGCATATATCTGTCAAACAAACCCGCACCGCTTTCGCAGGTAAGGCTGTAGTAATATATTTCGCGCCAAGCGGATGCCATTTCCTCAGCGGTGATATATCCCCAATTAGAACCGTCGGGTATTATTTGAGAGCAACCGAGAGTTTCCATCATATAATTGAAATTTTTCGCCCCAACCAGCTCTTTAAGCATCAGATAAGCCTGGTTATCGCTTATTCTGATCATGTAATCCATCAAAGTTTCTACGCTGAAAGCGGTTCCGTAGCTAAAGTTTTGCACTTGCCCCGTGCTATGCTCTTGAAAATGACGAGGCTGATAAGTTTTGTATGTATCCCAGGTTATAAGACCTGCATCAATGCATTTATTAACGTAAAGGCCCACAGGCCCTTTGATAGAGCTTGCAGTAGCTATCTTCGTGTCCTTGGAATAGGCAAAAGCCATATTTGTATCAAGCTCTATAAGCATTATGGATTGAGCGTTTGCAAAAGAGTTGATTTGGTTTTTAAACTTTTCCGCTAAAGCTTCACTCATCCTGAATTCGGTGTTATAAAGCTCCAATCCATCGCTTTCCCATTCCAGGCCGTATTCAATATCAGGTGCATATATGACAAAAGAATCTTCAAGATTCGGTTCGGAATCTTGACTTACATCATCGCTCGAAATTTCTTTCGAAACCTCTTCGCTTATTTCTTCAGAGGATTCAAATGAATAAGAGCTTTCTTCCATGCTTTCTTCAGCGCTTAGTTCTGCAGAGAGTTCATCCTCCGAGGATTCCATGCTCATAGACATATCTTCGCTTGTTTCATCGGAAGAAGTACCGCTTTCAACGGTAATTGAATCTTCATCGTCAATATTAGAGCTTGTGCCACCGTTATCATCGGTTTTAGTGCATGCAACAGATAACATCATGGCTAGTATTAACAGAAAACATAAGGTTCTTTTATAAATCATAGTCTTATACTCTTTCTGCTATTATTGATGCCATTTCACCAACGTTTTTCATGGAAGAAACCTCTTTCATCTTAAAACGCATACCAAATTCAGCTTCAACGGCAGAAATAAGGGTTATGTGCGAAAGACTATCCCAATCCTCAACGTCTTCCGCAGTAGTTTCGGGACTTAGTTTAATTTCTTCGTCGAAAATATCGGCAAAAATCTCTTCAAGCTTTTCGTATATTTCTTTTTCTGACATAATAAAATCTCCCTTTAATTAACGTCTATATATCGATTTTGTTTTTTGTAATCATCAAGTTTTAAGCACCACTCGCTGTTTCCTATCTCGTCTTCCGAGAAAAGAGCAAATCCGAAATCACGATATAAATATTTCACCATATTGTTTTTGGCAGTTGGATAATAATAACCGCGTATTTCGTTTATGCCTTGCTTCTTGCACTTTTCAACAAGGGTATCAAGCATTGCAAACTCCATACCCCTCTTTAATACTCTGCAAGACATAAGCCATAATCTCATATGGAGAACGTTTTCGTCGACCTCACCGATTAGTACGGAAACTACGCCGTTATCACCGAATTTATCGGTGAGCTTGCCGTAAAGCGTTATATATTTATCAGTTTCGCTTATTGCGGTTATCTCCTCGGCAGAATATCTTCTCGTGGTTAGATTGAACTGATTGCTTTTGTTGGTAAGCTGTGCGATTCTCTGTAAATAAACAGGCGCAAAAGCTTTTATTTCTGCTTTCATATTCAGGCTAATGAGATAGTCGCCGTAATTTTCAAAAGCGGAAAGCTCTTTTTCTCTTGCGGCGTTTGCCTTATACATCTCGTTGCGCTTTATATCGTCTTCGGAAATAGCGACAGCTTCAAAATATCCGTTGCGGTCGATGGTTTTGATATAAGATTCAACGGTGCCGATTTCAGGCACTGCGCACGGCAGCGATTCTCTTACTATGGCTCTTTCGGCCGGATTATCATCTACAAAAACCAAAGAGTCTGACATTATGTTAAGCTCCTTGGCTATAGAAGCGATATTCAGGTGCTTAGGTTCCCAATTAGCCTTGATTTTTATAAAATCATCAGGCAAAAGAACCGAATCGGGGTGATTTAACCCAGATATCGCATTTTCGTGATCGTTTTTAGAGCAAACGTTAAGCATTATACCCAAGTCTTTGTGCTTTTTTATATAGCTTTGAAACTCTGTAAATGCCTGTGCAACGGGAGTCTCTGTACCAAGCTCTAAGCCTTCTACGCCGTCGTCGCCGACGATACCGCCCCAAAGGGTATTGTCCATATCGAGAACAAACGCCTTTTTACTTTTGCCGTATATAGCCCTGATAATATTTGCAAGATTGAATGCAAATTCGGGTATTGCGTCCAGACACATGGCATATTTGAACATATACCAAAATGACAGATCGGACCATTTATCAAGACCAAAGCAAGAAGAAATATAATCAACGTCGTTCAGGTAAAACGATTTTGTATTTATTGCGTGTTCCGCAACGAAGTCGTTCATCTTGCGCACGAAATATGTGCTACCGTGTATATCAGCGCCATCCATGTTACCAAGCAATCTGTAAGTGGGCAACTCAAAATTGTTTTGAATAACTGGACAACGGAACTTGTTTTCCAAATTGGTCCACATATCCGAAAAGTGCTTTTGAGCCGACTCAAGCTTGCCGATTAATGCTTCTGCGCCATCAGTGATTTTAGGCAAATACGCTTCAAGATTTCGCGTGGTGGTGTGGATATAAATTATATCGGGATTGAATGAATCGAGTTCTTTGTTTCCGAACATGGCATCCTGCCAATACATTGCGTATTCGGATTGATAAAACTTAGGCTCTATACCCGCATCAAGCAAAAATAATTCAAGCATATCCTTGATGTGATCAACCGTTGACCCGCCAAGGATGGCAATGTTCTTGGAAATCCTGTTGCTTCCGTCGGCAAGCAAAGCCTTCTTATACTTGCGCTTATTTTTCAGTAAATCGTTTGCGTTGAGCGGATATGAAAATAGCGACATAAATTATCTCCCTTAATAAGCGGTACGTATTCTTTCTATGTTTTTGTAAACGCTTCCCGTGGCAGTAAAGCCCGAAACGACAAAGGCAACATCGGTAGCACCCACGTCTTCGCAAAGCTTTATTCCGTTGCGTCTATAGTTGCGAATATCAACGACGTATATCTCATCAAAAGAACCTATGGTAAAAGGTGCGAAAGCGTTACCGTAGCTGTCCTTGAATATAACGAGCTTTCTACCCGTGTTATTACCTGTTACAATTTTCACCCATACGGAGTCACCGCCCAAAAATGCGCCTGCGTAGCTTTTTACGTTAAAAACTACGGTATCTCTGCTGTAATTATACTTTTCAAAATCATAATTACCTTCGTTGCAGAAATATGCAGTATATTCTCTTGTGGGTTTATAAATTGTGAAATCCTCCGGATTGCTTGAGAGAACGGAAGATTTGGAGAAGGCATAAAGCGACCCTACAAAACCTTCCTTGACTATTTTTTCATAGGTTTCAAGACCGTCAAAGCTTACGTTCGCCATTTTTGCAAACTCCTCGGCGGCATAATACGCGCCAAGTGCATTCCAATGATGTTCGGTTCTGGGATAAATATCTTCATCAACGTGATTTGCTAAGGTTGCATATACGTCAACGTAATTAACGTTTGAAGCGGTGGTGTTTTTAAGGTTGTTAAAGTTTACCTGCCCTCTTGTAAGTAAGTTTGAATACTCTTCGGGAGCGTAATAACAGCTTGCATGAGGTACAACTATGGAATATACGTTTACGTTATCTGCCAAATCGTTCTTAAAAGCGGAAACGTAAGCGGAGTATTGCGTGCCGGAGGTTTCGGAGCCGTAATACTGCTCCATACCTCTTGTGCCTGCAATCAAAATACCGTTTGAAACGAAAACTTTCCCGTCAGGTTCGACGGTGGAAGCAGAAGAGCTATCGTTGGTTTCAGGCTCGGAAATTGAGCTGTCCTGAGTGTTATCGGGTTTGCTTTCTGTTTCCGTTTTGCTCTCGCTCGTGCTGTCTGCATCGGTTTCGCTTTCGGTTTCAGATTCGTTATTGCCAAGTTCCGAGTTTTCCGATACAGTGCTTTCTTCGGTGCTGATTATGCTCTCAACGCTTTCGAAAAATTCAACAATAGAACTTTCTTCATCGGAAGCTTCTTGGCTTGCCGTATATTCCGAAGATTCGGATTCGTTTTTAGATATTTCGCTGATGTCATTTTCAGATTCAATGGAAGCGCAAGCGGTTGAAAACAACAGTATCGTTGAAAGTGCTAATAAATAAATTTTTTTCATTATCTGCGCACCATTCTACCGATATTGAGGCAATTGGGACCCATTGCGGAGAAGGAACTGAGCGCAAAGATAACGTCGGTTGCGCCTACGTCCTGGCAGAAGGTTACGGAATTGCCTGTGAAATATCTGAAGTCTACCGTATATACGGTTTCAAACATAGAGCTGAGCATAGGGGCAAAGCAGTTGCCGAAGCTATCCTTGAACACAACTGCTACCCTACCGTTTTTCGTGCCGGTGTTGATCTTACATACGTTATTGTCAGCATCAAGGAAGGTCATGTACCAAGAGCTAACGTAGTCATCGGAGATGTTGGGATAACAAGTGGTGCGAGTTGTTTTAAGCTTAGTACCAGTTTCTCTGTCATAATAATCAACGGTGTATTCGTGGTTAAATTCATACCAGAAAAATTCTTCAGGACTGTTCTTCAGGGCTTGAGGGCGACCTGCAGAAGCATAAAGAGAGCCTAAGAATGGTTTGAAGCTGCCGTCTTCGTTATATTTGCCTGCTTTTGTGTAATAGTCGCTGTTGATGTCAGCGATTTCAAGACCCGCTTTTTCACCGAGAAGCTTAGCGGCATAATAAGCACCGAGCTGTGTCCAGTGCCAGTCGGTTCTGAAATATATAGCCTCATTCCAATGTTCGAACAAGGTATCGTAAACGTTAACGGAAACAACTTTATCGTCTTCCTCGAAAAGTTCATCAAGGTAACCAAGCTTATCAACCTGCTTACCGCCGTACTTATCGTAATAGTTTTCGCCGTCAATTACAAGCTCCTGCAAATATATGGAGGAAGCCGTAGGAACAACCATGGAGTAAACGTTAACGTCTTCACCTAATTTATCCTTGTGTTCGGTTACGTATTGATAGTAAAGATTTGCGTTGTCGTAGCTGCCGCCAAAAGACTCCATACAACGGTCGCCGATTAAAAGCAAGCCGTTGGGGAAAGAAAATTCACCGCCTTGAGGTTCGTAGGCGGGGTTTTTGCTTTCGGTTTCGGGCGTTTTGCTTTCGTCTTCGGAGGAGTTACCGTCAGTAGCGGAAGAAATTTCGATCGGGGCTCCGCCGGTGGAATCGTCAGGAGCGCTTGAGTTGTTCAATTCACTTTCGCTGTTTTGGGTGCCGGTTTGACTGCTGTTGTCCTCGTTAATGTCAATTTCGTTGCCGCAAGAAACGAATGCGGAAACCAAAATCATTACTGCTAAAACTAAAGATAAATACTTTTTCATAATAATTCCTTTCAAAATCTTATATAGTTAAGCAAGAGGGTCGGATACGTTTCCATCGGGTCTTTCGTCATCTATACCTTCCTGCACGTTATCCGTGTTTATTTCTACGTCTTCGCCTTTTTCGTTCTTCGCAATATAATCGGTACCGTAAAGCTCACGTATATTGCTGGCGATGTCCAATATCAATTCCCTTTCGGGAATAGTATCGGAAAACCATTTTGAAATACCTTCCGTGTATTCACCTTCAAAATATGATTCGAATGAGAATTCGGGAAATGTGGCAAGATGTCGGGTTTCTGTTTTTGATATACCGCTTGACCTTGGAAAAAAAGCCATACATCCGATTATAATTGCGGTTACAGCCGCAATCGTGATGATATTGATTTTATAAAACTTTGACATAATTACCTCCGTTAAAACCTGAAGTAAAGGAAAGGGTTAGAGGCATTTTCCGCCAATAAAAGCGTACATATTACCAAAAGAGCTACAGAAGAAGCCGTTGTTAAATAAGCGGCTACGCACTGTGCCTTCGGGTGAAGTGCCAGCTTCTTCTTTATTAACGGTAAAATCGGCATACTAAGCACTGCCGCAGCTATAATCAAGTAAATACTTCCGTATATCGTGGCTTTGTCAACGGTGTTGATAAATGCATTGCCGTTGGCAAATACCAAGTTTTTAAAGAACGTACCTAAATCCTTTAAATTTTCGAAGTAGAAAATACCGAATCCGATAATGATAACCAGCAAGGCGTATACGTTTGTAAGACCTATCGGTATCTTCTTCATCCGCTTTTTGCCTATCAACTGTTCGATCAAAATGAATGAACCGAAGTACAAACCCCATATTATAAAGTTCCAAGAAGCGCCGTGCCAGAAGCCTGTGCAGAACCAAACAAGGAAAAGACTGAAATACTTTCTTCTTTTTCCGAACAACGGAACATACAGCAGATAATCTCTGAAAAAGCTACCCAAAGATATGTGCCATCTCTGCCAGAACTCCGCAATGTTTTTGCTGGCAAAGGGATGCTTAAAGTTTTCGTCAAAATGAAAACCGAAAATTCTGCCGATACCAATTGCCATGTCTGAGTAACCTGAAAAATCGTAATAAACGTAAAGCGCAAAACAAACGACACCCATAAAAGTAGCAACAAAGCTTTTTTGAGCCAAAGTCGCGCCAAGGTAATTAACATCACCGCCGTAAGTGCCTAAAAGCTGGTCAACGACGTCATATAAGCCGTTTGCAAAGATTACTTTTTTAGCAAGCCCCACGATGAATCTTGTAAGGCCTTCACTTATATCTTGCGCGGTGCTCTTTCTGTCGTTGATTTCCTCTTCAATAGTGGAGTATCTGACGATAGGACCGGCAACCAACTGTGGGAACAAAGAGATGTATAGCAAAAGTCTGGGATAACTTCTTTGGACCTCTACTTTGCCCCAATAGCAGTCAATTATATAAGACATTATTTGGAAGGTAAAAAAGCTGATACCGATAGGCAAACGTATATCGGGAACGGAAATGCTTGAACCAAGTAATGCGTTAATGTTTTCAACAAAGAAGCCGGTATATTTAAATACCAAAAGCAAGCCGATATTAAAAATCAAGGCAACGGTAATAGTCGCTTTTGCTTTTTTTGTATCCCTGAATTTTTCAATCAGCAGACCTGAAAAATAGTTAACAAGTGTTGAAACGATCAACAATCCTACGTAAATCGGTTCGCCCCAGGCATAAAACAACAACGAAAAAACTATAAGAACGGCGTTTTTAGCCTTTACACTTTTTACGGAAAAGTACGAAATAAAACACGCCGTCAAAAAAACGAATACAAAGAATAAATCAGAAAAAACCATCTATATACCTCATCAAACGAGTAATTGCATTGCAACATACATGTTCATATTATTATATACTAAATTAATCTTTAAGTCAATATGTCAACGCGATATAGTTGTGTTTTTTGCATAAAATACCCCATAAGTTTGATAAAAACCTATGGGGTGAATTTATAAGTTATTCTTCTTCTACTTTGGTAACAAACAGAGCCTTAGCATCGGCTTCTTTTTCAGCCAGCTCTTCTTTGCGTTTGTTAAAGTATTTAACCGCTACTTGCTCGAACAAAGCGTAGGAAAGAACGTCTTCATCCTGAATAGCGTATTCAGAGCAAGCCTTCTTGAGCTTGCTGAGTTCGGGTTCAAGCGCATCTGCGGGACGGCTCGTGATGGGTTGTTCATCTCCGAGTATCTTCTTGGTGAACTCGGGAGAAATGGGAGCGGGAGTTCTGCCGTATTCGCCCTTAACAACACCCTTGAATTCCTTAGTTACCATCTTGTATCTTTCGCCGAGGGTAACGTTAAGCACTGCCTGGGTACCAACTATCTGAGAAGTGGGAGTAACGAGAGGAGGATAACCTGCGTCCGCTCTTACACGGGGAACTTCTTCAAGAACCTCAAGAAGCTTATCGGACTGACCTGCTTGCTTAAGCTGAGAAACCAAGTTGGAAAGCATACCGCCGGGAACCTGATAACGCAATGCGTTTACGTCAACCTTAAGTACTGCGGGATCAATAAGACCGGATTCTATATACTTACCTCTGAGGTCGGAGAAGTACTTGGAAACAACGTCAAGCTTGTCCAAATCAAGACCTGTATCGTAAGGAGTGCCTGCCAAGGTAGCAACGATAGGCTCCGTCGGAGGCTGGGAAGTACCCAATGCAAAAGGAGCGATGGCTGTGTCGATTATATCAACGCCTGCTTCTATAGCCTTAAGGATGGTCATGGAAGCCAAGCCTGTTGTATAGTGAGTGTGAAGCTCCAAGGGAAGGTTGCACTTTTCCTTAATAGTTTTAACGAGCTCATACGCATCATAGGGCTTTAAAAGACCTGCCATGTCCTTAATACAGATGGAATCAGCACCCATATCTGCAAGTTGGCATGCCAAATCAGCAAAAAACTCGTTATTATGAACGGGACTTGTTGTATAGCTTAAAGCTGCCTGAAGATGACCTTTTTCTTTCTTTGTTGCCTTTATTGCGGTTTTAAGGTTTCTAACGTCATTAAGTGCATCAAATACACGGATTATATCAATACCGTTAGCGATAGACTTTTGAACGAAGTATTGAACAACGTCATCGGAGTAATGTCTGTAGCCAAGTATGTTCTGACCACGGAAAAGCATCTGAAGCTTCGTGTTCTTAACGTTTTTACGAATAGTGCGAAGTCTTTCCCAAGGGTCTTCGTTAAGGAAACGCAAGCAAGAATCAAAAGTTGCACCGCCCCATGCTTCAAGTGCGTGATAGCCAACGTTATCAAGAGCCTTGAGTATGGGTAACATTTGTTCCGTAGTCATACGGGTTGCGGCCAAAGACTGATGAGAGTCACGAAGGACTGTTTCTGTAATTTTTACTTTTGCCATATCCCTACTCCTTTACGCTTATGCTATAACAAGGATAAGGTCGCCGGCGTTAAGCATAGCACCTTCGGAAGCGTTAACGGAAGCAACGGTGCCGCTGTAAGGAGAACGAATCTCATTTTCCATCTTCATAGCTTCGATAACGCAAAGCAAATCACCTTCGTTAACGGAAGCGCCCTGCTTAGCAACGAGCTTAAGGAGGGTACCGGGAAGAGGAGAAGTAACTTTGTTACCGTCTGCAGGAGCCGCTGCGGGTGATGCTGCGGGAGCGGGAGCTGCCGTGGGTGCAGGAGCTGCTACAGGTGCTACGGCAACGGGAGCTGCTACGGGAGCCGCAACTACGGATTCCTTAGCACTCTTAACAACGCCGTTTTCTTCAACTTCAACTTCGTACTTATTACTATCGATTGTTACAATATACTTTCTTGTCATTTTGATATCCTCCAAAAATTAAAGCATTTTAATAGATTTGATTCTGAAATTAACCTTACCGTCGCCGTTTGCGGCGGCAATAGCGGCGGAAATAATAGCGGCTAATTCAGCGGCGCTCATTCCGTCAATAACGCTGTCTTTTGTAATTAAACCGTTGTTTGCAACCTTGTTATTTGCCATTCACAATACCTCCAAAATCCAAAAATACCATTTTCTCACACATTATACACTAAATATTGTTGCATTTCAATAAGCAAATGCTAAAAACTTTTTAGTTATTAATGATAATTAATTGTTGAAAAAAACAAAAAACAGTGTTATAATACGTTTGCGATTTATTTTGTGGAGGTATACACATGCATAAAGATGTGGAAAGAGTTTTAATTTCCGAAGAAGAATTGAAGGCGAAGGTTGCTGAATTGGGTAAGCAAATATCAGAAGATTACAGGGGCAAACCCTTATTGCTCGTTTGCATTCTCAAGGGCTCTGTTGTTTTTATGTCCGACCTTATGCGTGCAATAGATATAGATTGTAAGATAGACTTTATGAGTATGTCTTCCTATTATTCCGGTACGAAAAGCAGCGGGCAGGTACGAATCGTTCTTGACTTAAACAAACCCGTTCAAGACTATGATCTGTTGATAGTGGAAGACATACTTGACAGCGGTATTACTCTCTCCTACATCAAGGAGCTTCTGCTTCCCCGTAAACCTCGCAGCATTAAAATTTGTACCTTGCTTGATAAGCCCGAAAGACGCGTGGCTGATATTAAGGCTGATTACAGCGGTTTTTCCATACCCGATGAGTTCGTTATAGGCTACGGACTTGATTATGACGAAAAGTACAGAAATTTACCTTATGTCGGTGTAATTAAACCCGAAGCTGTAAAAAATAATTAATATTAAAGAATAATTGCGAAAGGAGGACTACCTTTGTCCGGTGCAGTACGAAATTTTCTCGTAATGTTCTTTCTGTTTTTGCTGATTTTCGGTATATGCGGGCATTTTATTGCAACAGAGCTTATTCCGAGCATGATCAACGACGGTGATGAGGATTCATTTGTTGATAATGATAGCGTTTTGGAATCTCAACCCGAGGAAAGTGTTCCCGAATATAATAACGAAAGTGATTCCGTTGTCAGCGGTGCCTCTTATACATTTGCATTTTTGTGTTTAGGGCCTGACGATGAACTCGTCAGTGTCTATTTAATGCATGTTAACGAAGGATATAAATCATGCGTTTCGGCTTCGATTCCCGCTTATTCGGCTACAGAAGTAGGCGGATCTACCTTGAACGAGATTTACAAGTTTAAAGGTAGTGATTTCTTAATTAAAAAGCTGCAGTATCTAACAGGTTTCGTTGTGGATGATCACGCTACGCTTTATACTGTTGATATAAAAGGCAACGGTCATACCGTCACCGCGTTGAGCAATCGTTTGGGATACAGATACAGAATTAACGATGCCTTTAAGTATCCTAATCCTTTATACGAAGGTGATATAGTCGGTGAAGAATCCGAAGAAGTTTCCGAAGAAGTTGATATAAGCGGCGATGACGACGATGGTGAATATTTTACTATCGAACCCAACAGCTACGCCCTTAACGGCATAACTAACGGATTGAATAACTATTCCATTCTTTTAGATCCGGAGTGGAATCCTAACGCGCATGAAATTTTTCAGGAGCTTTTTAAAAGAATTTTTGACGATAAGGCGATATGCAGTAACGTTTCCGAACAGAATTCGATTATGAATTTTATGGAGAACGAAACCTTTTCAAGTTATACCAACTCCACAGCCGCAAAATATTTATTTAAATACAAGAATCAGCCTTTTGAATGTGAATGCCAGCGTATATCCGATTGGGATAACGTTAAAAATACCATACTTGCCAAAGAGCAAGGTGAAAATGAATGATTATAGAGAGGTAAACCATAATGAAAGTAGAAACGAAATGTATACAAGAGGGGTACAAGCCCGCAAACGGTGAGCCCGTTGCTCTCCCAATATACCAAAGCACGACCTACGCTTATGATTCAACCGAGCATATCGGCAGACTTTTTGACCTGAAAGAAGCCGGACATATGTACAGCAGAATTTCCAACCCCACGGTTGCATACGTTGAAGAGAAAATTGCCGCTTTGGAAGGCGGTGTTGCCGCTGTGTGCGTTACCGCAGGTCAGACTGCTTCTTTCTTGTCTTTGTTCAATATTTTGGGTGCAGGCGACAGCTTCCTTTGTTCTTCTAAAATATACGGTGGTACGATAAATCTTTTCTCGGTAACCATGAAGAGAATGGGCATAGAATGCATCTACTTTGACGATGAAAGCTCCGATGAAGAAATAGAGAGTTTGATAAAACCCAACACTAAGGCAGTTTTTGCGGAAACCCTTGCAAATCCCGCACTGACCGTTCTTGATATCAGAAGGCTTGCTGATTTATCTCACCGTCACGGTTTGCCCTTGATCATCGATAACACCTTCCCTACCCCCATCCTTTGCAGACCTATTGAACACGGTGCCGACATAGTCATTCATTCCACAACCAAGTATATGGACGGTCACGCTGTTCAAGTGGGCGGCGTTGTGGTTGACAGCGGTAATTTTGACTGGGAAAAGAACGGATACGCTTGCCTTACAGAGCCCGATGAATCCTATCACGGCGTTATTTATACCGAGAGCTTTGGCAGAGCCGCTTACGCCACCAAGCTTAGAACCCAGCTTGTAAGAGATTTTGGTACTTGTCCTCCCGCAAGCGCAGCTTTTTTACTTGATTTAGGCTTGCAGACCTTAGCCGTAAGAATGGAAAAACACAGCGCTAATGCGATGGCAGCGGCCAAGTATTTGGAAAACCATCCCATGGTAGACAGCGTATCTTATCCCGGTCTTGAAAATGATAAATATCACGAACTGGCTAAAAAGTATTTACCCAACGGTTGCAGTGGTGTCGTTTCCTTTAACATCAAGGGCGGTAAAGCAAATGCAGTTAAATTTATGGATGCTTTAACGATGGCTAAGAACGTTGTGCACGTTGCAATGGTACATACTTGCGTTCTCCATCCCGCCAGCGAAACTCACCGTCAGCTTACAGACGAACAGCTTGTAGCCGCCGGTATAAACCCCGGTATGATCAGACTTTCCGTTGGTATAGAAAATATTGACGATATAATTGCCGATTTGGAGCAAGGTCTTAAAGCATGCGAATAACCTTGATTTATGTAGGCAGCACGAGTGATAAATTCTATTTGGAAGCCGCTTGTGAATATGAAAAGCGAATAGGAGCTTTCGGAGATTTTAAAAGCGTTTGCATAAAAGAGGAAAGGCTTGAAAACGAAAGTTCACAAGCTCTCATAGAAAAAGCTCTTAGCTTGGAGGAACAGCGTATAAAGGCGGCAATTCCCAAGGGTTCTGCCGTGGTTTGTATGTGTATCGAGGGTAAGGAGCTGTCATCCGAAGGATTAGCGAAATACATTGATGATTGCGGCGGTAAGGGTATATCTTCGATTTGCTTTATCATCGGGAGCAGTCATGGTATATCTCAAAGCTTAAAAGCTGTTTCAAGCTTAAAATTGTCTATGTCACAAATGACTTTTCCGCACATGCTGGCGCGAGTTATGCTTACGGAACAGATTTATAGAGCATTTACAATAATTAACGGCAAAAATTATCACAAATAATTAAAATTGCACTTGAAATACGCAGATGAATGTGATATATTATGGATGTAAAAACTCAAGGAGGGTACAATAATGGCATTTTCTATTTCTAAAGACTTGTGCATAGGCTGTGGTACCTGCGAAGGCGAATGCCCCGTTGGCGCTATTGCTGTAGATGCAGACGGTAAGTACGCGATTGATGCAGACGCATGCCTTGGCTGCGGTGCATGCGCAGGCGCTTGCCCTGTTGATGCAATTGCGGAGTAATTTTCGCACATAGTATTCCGCCCACCGACCGTGTTATTACATAGGTTGTGGGCGCTTTACTTTTTAAGGGGAACGAGAGTGGATTTTTATAAGATTACGCAAATCAACAATAATATAAATTTAAAGGAATATACAGACGGTTTGCTTTTCGGTACCGATGCTTTGTTATTGTCGCGCTTCGTCAAGGGCGGTTGTAACAAACATTGTGTCGATTTAGGTACAGGCAGCGGTGTAATATCGCTGTTATTGCTTTCGGAAAATAAGGCTTCGACGATTACCGGAATAGAGATTCAAAGCAAGTATGTAAGTTTGTCCACAGAAAACGCAGTTTCCAATGGGTACGGTGACAGATTTACGTGTGTCGAGGGTGACGTTTGTTCACCTAAGAACTTATTCCCCTCTGAAAAAGCTGATTTTGTGGTTTCTAATCCACCGTTTATGAAGTCTAATTGCGGCAAATTAAATGATAGTGAAAGCAAGACTATCGCTCGGCACGAAGAATACTTGCCTGCCGATAAATTGTGTGCCGCCGCAAGCATGTACTTGAAATACGGCGGTAAGTTCTATGTTGTTTACAGACCGGAGAGGATGTGTACTCTCATTACTGCCATGAAGAACAACGCTCTTGAGCCTAAGCGAATCGAGTTTGTGTTCAGCGGAAATGCCGCATCGCCTTCTCTGGTCTTGATAGAGGCCAAAAAAGGCGCTTCCGAAGGCGTAATTATTACTAATCAAAAGATATAGTGCACCGCAAACTTAAACGAAAGGAGAATTGCTGTGAAAAGATTAATTGCTTCATTACTCGTAGCTTTGTTTATATTAATACAAATTATACCTACGGTTACTGCTATGGATTTTCATAGCAATCCTTTTGATTATGCTGATGAAAAGCGGCAGGAGAGCATCGAGTCATCTCTCGGCACTTCCGTTCCCGCTAAAAAGCCCACCGTAGCTCCCATTACCGCCGTTGGCACAAGATACGCCGTGAAGTTTAAACAGACTGCTTCTCTATCAACTGTTTATGACTGTGTTAAGCATTACGGCTATGAGCTTTTGGGATACAGCGAACAGAGAATTTTCAGCATTTATATCAGTGATATCAGTGAATTCAGAAGCAATTATAAAGGCATTGTCGAGATAATTGAGGAGGATGCAGTTTTAAGCTTATCTGCAACCGTTAACGATCCTTTGGCAAAGAATCAATGGGAATTAGAAGCTTTGAATTTATACGAAGCGTGGGATATTTCCAAAGCGAAGAATGATATAACCGTTGCGGTTTTGGACAGCGGAATATACCGCCAACACGAAGAGTTTGATAATTGCGAGATATTGTCCGGATTTGATGCGGTTACCGATACTGACGGTATAGATTTTGACTGTAACGGCCACGGTACAAAGGTTGTGTCTATCCTTGCCGCCGCAAGCAATAACAGATTGGGAATGGCAAGCGCCGCCCACGGAGTTACCGTTTTGCCTATAAGGGTGAGTGACAATACCGGATTTGTATATTCAACAGACTTTATTCAAGCATTATATTATGCGGCTGATAGCGGTGTTGACGTAATTAATATGAGCTTTGGCGGATACGTTTACTCAGCAGCAGAGGAATCTGCAGTTGAATACGCTGCGAGCAAGGGATGTATTATGGTTTCTGCCGCGGGAAACGAGGGCCTGGATAACAAATATGCAGGCATGAAATCCTATCCCGCCTCCTACAACAACGTAATAAGTGTTGGCTCAATTAATGAAAACGGTGAGGTGTGCGCTTTTTCACAATATAACGACTCCGTTGACTTAGTTGCTCCCGGTTCGGGATTAACGGTAGCCAATTTTGAGGGTGGGTACGAAAACGAAAGCGGAACTTCTTTTTCTACTGCTTATGTAAGCGGTATTATTTGCCTTGCCCTTTCCGCAATCGATGAAGGTTATAGTTTTACCTCCGACCAATTCGTTAATTTAATTGCTGAAATTAACGGTTTTGCAAAAACAAACTCCGAAGGCTATGGAACGATAGATGCGGTCAAGGTGCTGGAAAATATAAATTTGCCCATGTACTCAGGCGTGGCAGACGAAAGTATTTATCATCATAATATTACCGTGTATTTTAATCGTGGTGTCGCAAAGCTTGACGGCGAAGAGTTTAAAAGCGGCGATATGGTTGTGGTAAGCGGCAGACACGTTTTAAACATCGAAGACGGTGAAAACGTAAAGGAAATAAGCTTCGTTACCGACAACATACCGTTGACTTACGAATACACGGAAACGAATAATAAAGCAAGCATAATCTTTGACAGAGGTTCTGCCACTTTAGACGGTGCTCCTTATATTTCCGGATCTGATATAACAACTGACGGTAAGCACTATTTTATAATTACCGGACCTTACGGAAACACTGAAACTTATGAGTTTGAGTGTAGCTTTTCTGCCCCCAAAATTTTTGGTGTTAAAAACGGCGGCTATTATACTTCTCCCGTTTATTTCTCTACTTCCAAGGCTGAATCCGTTACGTTAAACAACACTCCTATCGAGCACGGTAAAGCCATAACCGCCAATGGCTCATATACCCTTACGGTTAAAAACAAAAATGCCGAACAAACAGTTTATTTTACGGTTGCTATCCCAAACATTAAAAATTACGATTCTTCTGTTGCCAACGGGAAAATCGCAGTGGATAACGAAAATAGTGCAGTTTATTTGTACAATAGCGTTTTGTCGGGCATCAGAGTGCTCAGCGAGTCAAATCTAAACCAAACACAAAGCTTTGTAAGGACAAATGACGGCATTATCGGGCACGCCTTCAGTAACGGTAATTTTATTCTTCTTCACGAAAAAGGAATTTCTATAATCCCGCAAGACGAAATTTCACAGGGCAATTCGTATAATCTCATATACTTCCCCTTTAAGGGTACAGCAAAATCCCCTGTTTTTGCCAACGATAAGGTTTATTATATCAGCACTGACAGCAACGGTGCGTGTGCACTAAGATGCATGAGCACCATTAACGGAAACGACGAGGTCGCATTCACGTTTGTTGATACCTTTACGCATTTGGCACACAGTGACGGCACGTTTTTGCTTGCTTCAGATAGCGGAAGCATAAGTGCATACGACGCTAACGGTGTAAGGAAGTTTAAAATTAATACAGCCGTACCTACGAGTAAGCTGGTATTTGCCGACGGATATTTTTCCAACGGTAGTTTGGTATATGATGTGGACAGTAAATCCGAACTTTTTGCCTTGAAAGACAATGAGAAGCCGTTGAGAATCCAAAGCGGAATTCTTATAACAAATTGTTCGGTCTATACAATTGCCGATTATCAAAGAGTCGGTGCTTTTGAGACCGAGCTCTCCGATTTTGTGATAGATGATAATAACAAGGTGTATAAATATCTTTCCAATCAAAAGCTGCAGATAATAGAAGACACAAGCGTTTTCTCGGTAAAAAATGCAAACAGAAAGTTGAACGCCGCACCATTGAACGAAACTATTGAATTGGAAGCAACGCAAAGTTCGGTTTTTGAACAGAGCGTCTTGTTACCCGCGGACGTTTCGCTGATAGAAGGGGCTTTAATTGAGAACGTCAAAGAGCTTTTTGCGATTTCCGCATCCAACAAAGCCTTGTATATATTTGACAGTGATAGCCTTCAGTTGAAAAAGAAGTTGGACTTGAGATTCAGTCCGTCTTCTATTTGCAGTGACGGTACAAATATATACGTATCCTTTGCAAATAAGGAGTATATTTATAAATCCAAAGGAAGCACTGACAGCGGGATTTATATTGTAACCAATCACGCATACGCTTCCATCAAAATTTATAACGAAAACATATACGCTCTGACTGCATCGGGTGATTTGTTTGCGTTTTCCTCTGCAGACGCGGTTAATACCGAACGTGTAATAATCAAAAATCAAAAGGTTAACAGCTTTGATGTTGAAGGCGATTATATTTATGCACATCTATCCCCTGCTTCATTATCGTTTATTTACAAAATAAGAATCTCAAGTTGCGAAGTTGAGGAAACGGCTGTTATCACCGCAAGCTCTAACCGTGTTTTTGCAACGAGCAATTGTATTATTGTGGGCAGTACTGCTTATTCGATTAATGACTTAAGTGCTTTGTTTAGCTTTAAAAACAAGGTTAGTTTTGCAGATGACAATTATATTCTTACCGAAGATGGACTGTACAGCGATAGTTTTGAACTTTTAGGCGTTCACCGCCACAGTACCTTAGGCGCTGTATTTGATAAGAATTATAACTATTACAGCGTTCACAATGACAGCGTAATAAAGATTAGATCACACGGCGATACTCTTTCAGCCCTTCCTGAAATCGACGGAATAATTCAAGACGAGACTCTTGACGGGCCCGTGTATCCGGTATATAGCTTTGGTTTAGGCTATATTGACGGTGTTTATATTGAATCGGGAACGCCTATTGAAAACGGAGGCAAGCACGTCTTTACGATTTGTAAACCTTTCGGCGTTTCAAAGGAATGCAGCTTTTATATTAAGGCTGTAATTAACAAAATTCAATTGAGCTATCCTAAAACTACTATTGCCGTAAACGAAACGCTGAAAGCAACTGTTTCTGCATTCCCCATCGTAACAGTTAACGTGGACACGGTTTTCAATGCCGAAAACGGCAACGCCGTGGTTTACAGTGATGGCACGGTTATAGGCGTTAAACCGGGAACCTGTACTATAACCGCCACCACTTCAGACGGCTTGCATAGCGCTTCGTACACACTGACCGTTGTAGAAAGCAAAATAGAATTCGACAGCAGTTATTTCAAAGAAGAAGAGGGCGGAGTCGTTGGAAATATTGCTCCGGGTACAAGTATTGAAACGTTGTACTCAGCCGTTGAGCTTACCAATGGCAAGGTGGTTGTGACAACAAAAGACGGTACCGAGGTTAACGTGGGTGTTATTTCCACCGACATGAAGGTTCTGTTGTACGACATCAACGGTGACGTTATAGACGAACGAGCCTTGTCCGTTTTTTGTGATGTGGACTGTGACGGATATATCACCGCAAATGATTATTATACCTTGCAAAAAATATCGGAGCAACCGTATTCAATCTCCTTGGCGCTTAAATATGCCGCCGATACGGATAGAAGCGGCAAGGTTGACGTATTCGATTTGCTTGTGTTGAAAGAACATCTGCTCGGCAAAGAACGACTAGAAGAAGCAGTAGCTATGCCGGAACGAACGGCAAGGGCTATTCCTTGGATAATAATGCCGCGTTATATCACCCGCGGCACGGATATGACTATCAGCATAACCTTATCGGAATCACAGAACGTCAGTGCGATTTCGGGCGTTATTACTTATTCCTCTACCGTTTACACCGTTACAGACGTTCAAGTGCCCGACGACGTTTCCGAGGGATTCTTTTCCATCGAATCAGACGGTATTTATTTCTTTGCAAACTGTAATCCCTTGTGGGACAGTGAAGTTATTATTACCGTAAGTTTTGCAATTTCAGAGCTATACAATGAAACAGATGATGCGTTTATTGCTTGCTCTGAACTAAAGCTCTATGACGGAAATGCCGCTTCTTGTGAAAGCGTAAAGAATACCCCTGCTTTTTCAAAAAATACGATTGAGGATATCTGTATATTCAATATGCCGGGATTTGAATTTGAGAAAGATACAACATATTATGAGTTAGAGTTTCCGAAAGCTTCTCATCACGTGTATATATCAGCGTATCCTGATGGTGATTTTGTAATAACCGGTAACACCGCATTTTCAGAAGGAACGGCGGCATTCTCCGTTGTTAAAGAGGATGACAGCGAAACAAAATATAATTTCGTGTGCAAATCGGAATTAGGCGATGCACCCTTGCAGAGTGAAACCGAAAGCAGTAAAAACAATAATTCATTTTTACAAAGCGTTACCGTAGAGAACGGCACGCTTTCCCCCGAATTCAGCAAGAATATATTTGAATACTATATTGTGTGCAAAGATTTTGATTTGGTGAAAGTTGCTGCCACCCCCGAAGCCGAAAGTTCCTTGGTTGAAATAAAGCCTCTCGACAAAGAGGCAAACGCGATAACGGTAGAGTGTACTGCTAACGGTGGTAACACAAAGATTTACACTTTTAAGCTCGTGCATAACACTCCTGCTGATATTGATTACCCCGAAGATCCTATTAATTTTGTTTGGCTGTGGATTTTGCTTGGTGTTTTTATAAGTGCAGGGCTTGCAACTTTGGTCGTGTATCAGCATAAATTGATTACAAGCGATAAGGAATAACATTAAAAGGTGCTGTTTCAAATGCAAAAACTGCATTTGAAACAGCACCTTTGATCGTTTGATATTTTATTAGGAGTCGCTGATTATACGGTAAATTATTTAGATTTACTTGATTTCTTCGTGCCTCTTTATCTTTGCGGTAGTAGTTTTTACCATCGGAGTCGTCTGCAGAGCTATGCTTTTTATATGCTTATAAGCCGCAACGCCCTCGTTAATCTTGGTTATATCGGATTTTACTAAATTGTAAATTTCCTCTTCTTCGAGCACTACCCCGTCCTTTTTAAAATAGTCCTTGTTATATACAATTTTTACCGCAATAACAGAGCTTTCCGCCCGTTTCTTTGCATAAACCAAAACTTCGTTAACGTATGGAAGTTTGCTAACGAGCTCCTCAAGTTCTTCGGGATAAATGTTTTTACCGCTTTTAAGTACGATTACGTTTTTCTTTCTGCCCGTTATATACAAATAACCGTCCTTATCTATTCTGCCAAGGTCGCCCGTATAAAATTTGCCGTCTTTTAATACTGCGGCTGTTTCGTCTGGCATTTCGTAGTACCCGAGCATAACGTTAGGTGCCTTTGCAGCTATCTCTCCGATGCCGTCTTCGTTAGGGTTTTCGATGGTAATTTCCACCGAAGGCATAGCCTTGCCCACGGAGCCAAGACGAATATTTTCGGCGTTTTCCGCCGCTAAAACGGGCGCTGTTTCCGTAAGTCCGTAGCCTTGTACGGTGAGAATGCCCATATCGTTAAAGCCTTTTGCGACCTCGCGTTTTATTGCAGAAGCGCCACTGATTATAAACCTAAGCTCGCCGCCGAGCTCGTCAAGGACTGCTTTAAACAGTTTGCGTCTTGCATCTATACCGAGCTTTCTTAAACCGTTACTTGCTTTGATGGCAAGTTTTATGGTTCTGAGTTTTCCTTGCTTTTCCGCATTTACCATAATGTTACGATACACAGCCTCAAGAAGAAGCGGTACGCAAACGAAGGTGGTAATTTTATATTCCTTTAAGTTCTTCTGCACGTGCCTGAGTCCGTCACAGAACATATTGCAAGCACCGTTTGCAAGGAAAAACAAAAGTCCGGTGGAGCCGAAGGTATGATGCAATGGCAGAAAAACAAGGTTTCTGTCTGTTTCAAGTATTTTTTCAGTAGATAAAAGGTCAAATAAATTGGCGGCAATATTTCGATTTGAAAGCATAACGGCTTTCGAAGAGGATGTAGTGCCGGACGTGAAAATAATTGTTGCTACGTCGTCAGGATCGGGAGAATAGCTGTCGTAGGATGTGTCGTTTTTAAGATGTAAAGAGCCAATCTCCGTAACTTCATTAACACTAAGCACGTCTTCCTTTATTTTCTTCGTGGAGATAAAATGTTTGATCTCGTATTCTTCGTTACCTCTCAAACCTAATAAAAGCTCAGCGTGTCTCTCGTCGAATACAACTGCGTCTGCTTTGCTTCTCTTCAAGGAAAGGAGAATTTCCACATCTGAAAGTTCTTTATCCAAAGGAACAACAACACCGACACCGCAAATAACCGCAGTATATGTTAGTATCCATTCATAGCAGTTAGCGGCAATAATAGCAACGCGCTTGCCTGCAAGCCCCATCTTTAACAGACCGCTTCCGTATTCCCTGAGCTGTTTACCAAATGAAAAATAACTTACGTGGCGGTAGTGGGTGTCATTAATATTATCTTTTATCGTAAAAGCGCGGTTATCAGCGTAACGCTCAACACTGTCGTTAATATAATCCTTTACAAGAGTATGTTTGCAAGCGGTTAAAATCGGTGTCAATGTGTACATAAAGATTCTCCTATCTCGTTTTCGAAACTATGTTAACACATTCTTATAACCCTGTCAACCCATATTAAAAATTTAAAGAGATTTATATTTGTTTTTTGAAGAGTCAAGCGTTTTAAAGAGAAATATTATCAAGCGGCTCAAAAAATGCCTGCAGAAAATGCTTTCTGAAGTAATCAAGTTCAGGGCACGTCATATCGTCAAGAGCTTTTTGGGTAGAAATTACAGCGTGAGAGAACTCAATATTGCCGCTTTGTTTTTCGTTAACGCACTTAATATACGCGCAAAGCTTGTCAGCGGCTTTTATGATAATTCTTTCTTCGTCGTTTAAACTGAATATTTTATCGTAGTATCCTTTCATATCGGCGGGCAACAGAGAAATCAATTTGTTCTCTGCGCATTTTTCTACCGTGGCATAGGCGCTTCGTATATCGTTATTATAGTATTTGATGGGGGTCGGCAGATCCCCCGTCATTATTTCGGTTGCGTCGTGAAACATAGCTTTTAATGCAATATCCTCGCAGTTGTACGTTTTATCAAAATACGTATTACCTATATTGGCAAGAGCGTTTGCGATTATTGCCACCTCCAGCGAATGCTCAGCTAAGTTTTCTTTAGTATTACAGCGCATAAGTGCCCATCTATCAATATGCTTCATTCTGAAAAGCAAAGCGTAAAATCCAAAACTCATATAACAAACCTCCACATTAATGATTTATTAACGCTATCATAATATCACAATTGAAAAAAATTGTAAATATAATTATAAATTATGTATTGAAATTAATGCGAATGATGATATAATGGTATGGAATGGAGCGATAGTATGAAGTTTACAAAAATGCAAGCGTACGGTAACGATTATATTTATATATCTTTATTTGATCAGGAAATGACCAATCACGGCGCTTGGGCAAGATACGTTTCCCATCGTCGTTTCGGCGTGGGCAGTGACGGTATGGTTCTCATTTGTCCGTCTGAAGTTGCGGATTTTAGAATGAGAATATTTAACCCCGACGGTTCCGAGGCTGAAATGTGTGGAAACGCGCTCAGAAGCACGGGAATGTATGTGTATGAAAAAGGGTTAACGAATAAACCCAATTTTACCGTTGAAACCATAGGCGGTATAAAAAAGATTTTTCTTGACGTTGAAAACGGAAAGGTGAAAAATATTACCGCCGCCATAGGTGCTCCTATTTTAAATCCTTCCGCGATACCCGTAAATTGTGATGGTTCGAGGAATAATGCATTGGGGATAAAGGTCAAAGCTCTTGACAAAGAATTCGTTCTTAATGCGATTTCATTAGGTAATCCCCATTGCGTGGTTTTTGTTGACGACGCTTTTAACTTCCCTATCGATAAATATGGAATTGCTATTGAAAAGCATCCCGTTTTTCCTAAAGGCGCAAACGTTGAATTTGTAGAGATTGTTGACGATAACAACTTGCGTATGAGAACGTGGGAGCGTAATTGTGGTGAAACCTTAGCTTGTGCAACCGGATGCAGTGCCGCCACCGTTTGCGGTTATCTTTGCGGCAAGTGCAGCAATGAAACGACAGTTCATCAATTAGGCGGAGATATAGGAATAAAATATAATACAGATGAGGATTGTATATATATGACGGGTCGCTCTTGGTTTGTTTTTGACGGTACCGTCGACGATAATGCATATAAGGAGTTTTTACATGAAGCTGAATAATTTGCTTAACAAAATAGAATTTACTGCTGATAATTATAATCCCGATACGGAGATTGCAAATATATGTTACGACTCAAGGGTGGCTAAAGACGGTGATATTTTCGTTTGTATTAAGGGTTACCAAAGTGACGGTCATAAATTTGCAAAAAACGCGTACAACAACGGCGTTAGAGTTTTTGCCGTTGAAAAGGTTCTTGATTTGCCCAAAGACGCAACGATAATTTATGTTAAGGATACAAGAGTATTTCTTGCTTTGGCTTCCGCCGCATTCTTTGAATATCCCGCCGAAAAACTCACGACTGTAGCCATAACCGGCACAAAGGGTAAAACAAGCGTAAGCTTTATGATAAAGAGCATACTTGAAAAAGCGGGGATCCCCACGGGTGTTATGGGTACCACGGGCATTTATTATGCCGACGTTGCCATTAAAACCGAAAATTCCACTCCCGAATCTTATGAATCCATAAGCATTTTGCCGCAATGGCAGAAAAAGGCTGTAAAGCCGTTGTTATAGAAACAACTTCCCAAGGATTTATGCTTAACAGAACCGCAGGCATTAACTTTGATTACGGTATATATACGAATCTTTCTCCCGACCATATCGGCGGTAACGAGCACAAAGATTTTGAGGAATATAAGGCTTGTAAAAAAATGCTGTTCTCTCAATGCAAATTAGCTATTGCAAATAAGGACAGTGCGTACTACGAGGAAATGGTAAGTGATGCCAAATGTCCCGTAAAAACCTTTAGTATCAATACCGATGCTGATATTATTGCCAAGAATTTGGAGTTTTCTTGCCGCGGTAAGCAGTTGTGCACAAGCTTTGTATATGAGGCGGGCGAATATAAAGACGACATTAATCTCAACATCCCAGGTGAGTTTTCGGTACATAACGCTTTAGCCGCTATCCTTGTTGCCATCGAACTTGGTGTTGACATTAAGCACATAAAATCCGCACTTGCCGAAACCTTTGTAAAAGGCAGAATGGAAACCGTTCCCCTCGACGGCGGCAAGACCGTAATAATCGATTACGCACACAACGAGCTTAGTGTGCAAAGCCTTTTTGATACCATAAAACTGTATTCACCGGAAAAAATAACCGTTGTTTTCGGTTGCGGCGGAAACCGTTCGAAGCTACGCAGATATTCAATGGGCGAAATCATCGGTAAGAATGCAGATCTATCCGTAATCACCTCCGACAACCCGCGTTTTGAAAGAGTTGAGGATATTATTGACGATATATTAGTGGGAACTAACAGAACGGACGGAAAATATATAGTCATTAAGGACAGAAAAGAAGCTATTGAGTACGCCGTTAAAAACGCTATCCCCGGCGAAGTCGTTTTGATAATAGGCAAAGGTCATCAGCTTTATGAAGAAATAGAGGGAGTTAAGCTTCCTTTTGATGAAAGAGAAATAGTAACAAATATAAAATAGAAAAAATTAATGGGAGAGCGTTTCTGCCCTCCCGTTATTTTATGTTATTCAATTAAATAAAAGCCTCAAGATAATTAATGGTAAAACCTTTAGCGGAAAAGTTTTTTTCATATTCCGTGGGTATATTAGTTTCGTTCATGGGTGAATTGTGCAGGTCGAAGCAAACGTTATCCAAAGTGAAACCTGCTTCAGTAAAGGTTTCAAGAGAATAGTCAAATAATTCTCTGTTATCCGTTTTGAAAAATATACGAGCGTTTTCTGCTAAAACTTTTTTGTATTTTTCTAAGAAGATAGGAGAAGTAAGACGTCTTTTTGCATATCTCTTCTTTGACCAAGGATCGCAGAAATTGATAAACAATGCACTAATTTTATTTTCGCCTAAAAGAGTGCAGATGTTTTCAGCATCGCCGTCATAAAATTTTAAATTTCCGCAACCTTCCCTATCTGCCTTTTCCATAGCCATAAGCATTACGTCTCTAACTTTTTCAAATGCTAAGTAATTCACCTCGGGATGTCTTGCGGACATCTGAGTGGCAAAAGCACCCTTGCCGCAACCAAGCTCAACCCAAAGCGGTCTTTTGTCATTAAAGCTTGAATCTATATCAATAACATCCTCGTTAACGACACATAGCATGTGCTCTACTTTTTGAAGTCTCTCTTCTCTGTTCTTCTTTGCTCTCATTCTCATAGCAAAAACCTCTTAAAATTTTGAAATTTTTGTTTGCATAGTTTTATTTATCTCTGTACAAAATATCAGCAAGAGAGGAGATGAAACTATGCTTGATAAGATTTCATTAGCGCTCGTTATAATAGGCGCACTTAACTGGGGTTCTATCGGACTTTTCCGTTTTGATATTGTAGCATGGATTTTCGGCGGTCAAGCAGCACCTTTAAGCCGTATAATATATACGCTGGTAGCACTGGCAGGTATATGGTGTATCAGTTTGCTGTTTAATAGAGATACCGAAGTTGAACCGGAGCATATAAGATAACCTACAAAGGCAGGAAAGCGTATAACTTTCCTGCATTTTTGTGGGGGTGATTATATCTCCCTTTCGTAAAATCCACTTGCGGATAGTTCACATACGGCTTTAAAGCCCACACTTCTCAATATATCCGCTGCCATATCCGTGTTGGAAACGAGCATATCAACGTTATGTGCATCGGTAGTGATAATTACCCTGCCTTTTTTCTCCAATATTCTCTTCAAAATGAAGTCGGCAGGATAGGGTTTATCTCTGTAACCGCGGGCAATGCATCCCGTATTGACCTCAATGACCGAATCGTTCTCAAGAATAGCATCAATAGCTTCCAAGGCTATATTTTTATAATTGGAACTTTCTTCATCAAAGTACTTAGAACCGCGGTTAAACTTTGTTATTAAATCAAAGTGACCGACGATATCGGGCTTGGTCTTCAAAACAAAATCACACAGTTGGTCGTAGTAGCCACTGCACAAACTTAAAAAACTGCCTCCGAACCCTTCTTCGGCTGCGCTGACGAACCTATTAAGACTTCCGTCAATGACTCTGTACATACCAAAATTATCAGTTATAGCGTGAACCGAGCCTATTATATAATCAAACTTTGAAGTGTCGATAGTGTCAGCGGAAAATTTATCAAGCTCTATACCACAAAGGATATCCATTTTGCCTTCATATAAGCTCTTGAGCCTGCTTGACTCGGCGAGATACTCATCAAGCTTGTGGGGCAAAATTCCGAAATCGTCTATACTGACGTAACTGTGACCGGAAAATCCCACAGCTTTTAATCCTAACGAATATGCCTTTTCTGCCATTTCCGATAGGGTGTTTTTTCCGTCGCAGAAACTTGAATGTGTATGAACACAGCTATCTATCATTTCATAGTCTCCTGCTTAACCTTGTGGTCAACTATGTGGCGCTTAGCCAACTCGTTTTTAATGTCATCAAGGCTTATTCCGCTTTCAACCATAAGAACCAAGCAGTGATAAACCAAGTCAGCCAGCTCGAATATCGTTTCTTCTTTATCTTCTTTGGTGCCCGCAATGATAACTTCGGTACACTCCTCGCCAACCTTCTTTAAAATCTTGTCCTTGCCCTTGGCAAACAGATAACTTGTATAGCTTCCCTCTTTCGGATCGGACTTTCTGCCCAATAAAAGATTGTAAAGTGATTCTAAACAAAAATCTTTTACGTCTTCGTCCATGTATATTTCGTTAAAAAAACAGCTTTCGCTACCGGTAGGGCAAGCGGGGCCGCTTTTTTCAACACCGATTACCAAAGCATCGGCATCGCAATCAGCTTTAATGGAAAGCACTTTTTGTACGTTTCCGCTTGTTTCACCCTTGCGCCATAAGCAATGGCGGCTACGGCTGTAAAAAACGGTTCTCTTTTCCGCCAAGGTAAGCGCCAAGCTTTCTTCGTTCATATAAGCAAGTGTTAAAACCTCTTTTGTGTGGAAGTCTTGTACTATTGCAGGTATTAAACCGTGGTTATCAAATTTAAGCTCCATTATAATTCTCCTATATCCTCATCTCTATATTCTTTGCACTAAGAAATTTCTTTAGGTCGGAAATCTTTACACTTCCGTTATGGAATATGCCCGCCGCCAAGCCCGCATCGATTCGCGGTAAAGTTTTAAATAAATCATAGAAGTGTTCCATGTTTCCCGCGCCGCCTGATGCAATTATCGGAATACTTGTAACGTCGGCAATAGCTGAAAGCATTTCCATGTCAAAGCCACCGCGAACCCCGTCGGTATCTATGCTGTTTATTACAAGCTCTCCTGCTCCGTTGGCTTCACCGAATTTAGCCCACTCAATAGCATCTATACCTGTATCATCTCTGCCGCCTCTTGAAAAAACGCGAAACGAACCTTCCACTCTTTTGACGTCCATTGATAGCACAACGCATTGGTCTCCGTATAGCTTAGCGGCTTCCCCTATCAACTTGGGATTCTTGATCGCGCCGCTGTTAACGCTTACCTTGTCTGCGCCGCATTTAAGCACGCGGTCAAAGTCTTCCACTGTGTTAATTCCGCCGCCAACGGTTAATGGTATGAAAACCTGAGAAGCAACGTCTTTAAGTATATCGGTAAACAATTTTCTTCCGTCGAAGGTTGCGGTAATATCGTAAAAGACAAGCTCGTCGGCGCCGCTGTCATTATATATTCGCGCCATTTCAACGGGGTCGGCAACGTCTTTAACGTTTTCAAAATTTGTACCCTTGACCACTCTGCCGTTTCTTACGTCAAGGCAAGGGATTATTCTTTTTGTAACCATTTAGTTTGCTCCTACTGTTTCAATAACGGTTTTTAAGTCAATCAAACCTTCGTATAAAGCTTTGCCGAGTATGACGGAATCAATTCCCATAGCTTTAAGCTTAATCAATTCGTCGATACTGCTTATACCGCCGCTGGCAGTAACCTTAAGTCCGTTAATTTTTGCAAGTTCTTCATAAACTTCCATATTGGTTCCGGACATCATGCCGTCTTTTGATATATCCGTGTAAATAACGGAAGAAACACCTTTGTTCATTAATTCCTTGCAGTATTCAATACCGTTTACGTTCGTGGCTTCTAACCAACCGTTTACGGCAATTGAACCGTTTTTAGTGTCAACACCAACGCATATCTTATCACCGTACAGCACAACGGATTTTGCTAACAGTTCAGGGTCTTTTATTGCCGCGGTGCCGAGTATGACTCTGCCCACACCGCTGTCAATATATGCCTTTATGCTGTCAAGACTTCGGATGCCGCCGCCTACCTCGCAGTACATACCCGTAGCGGCTACTATTTTTTCTATAACCGTAAAGTTCCTTGTGTAGCCGTCTTTTGCGCCGTTTAAATCTACTATGTGCAAATATCTCGCACCGTCATCACAAAAGCTTTTAGCTACGGCGCACACGTCGGAATCATATACCTTAACCTTGCCGTAATCGCCTTTGGAAAGTCTAACGGCTTGTCCGTCTATTAAATCTATGGCAGGAAATATCTTCATTGCCTACTCCTTTTCACAAAAGGCTTTAAGCATCAAAAGCCCGTGCTTTCCGCTTTTTTCGGGGTGAAATTGCGTGCCGTAAACATTTGCGTTTTTTACGGCGCCCGTAACTTTTATAGAGTAATCACTGTTTGCAATTATATAGCTATCATCTGTATCCGCATAATAGCTATGCACGTAATACACATACGCTTCAGAGTCGATATATTTAAACAAATCTTCGTCTTTTTTGTACGCAAGCTTGTTCCACCCGATGTGCGGAACCTTTAAATCTGCGTCAATTTTGCCCTTCAGAGGCACTACGGAACCGGGTATAAGTCCAAGTCCTTTGTGGTTTCCGTATTCCAAGCTGTTATCAAAGAGCATTTGCATACCCAAACAGATGCCAAGCAATGGCTTACCGTTTTTCGCACACACGGTTACCGTTTCATCAAGTCCTGTTTGTCTTAACTTTTTTACTGCATCCTCAAACGCTCCCACGCCGGGCAAAATTATACGTTTAGCATTGATTAGCTCTTCTTTTTTGTCGGTAACTATCACGTCGCAACCTAAAAATTCAAGAGAAGAACGAAGGCTGAACAGATTACCAACACCGTAATCAACTATAGCGGTTACATTATTGCTCATATTACAGAATTCCTTTTGTGCTGGGGATTTTATCGTTAATTATTTCCAAAGCTTGATTTAAACTGCGTCCAAAAGCTTTAAACGCGGCCTCGATTATATGGTGGCTGTTTGTACCGTCGAGAAGCTTAATGTGCAGTGTTATTCCCGCTTGACGGGTAAAAGCAACGAAAAATTCGTTTACAAGCTCAGTATCAAAGTCACCAACTTTTTGTGTCGGTATGGGTAAATTAAACTGTAAGTGACCTCTGCCCGATACGTCAAGTGCACACAGAACCAAGGTCTCGTCCATGGGAAGCATCGCGCTTCCGTATCTGCGGATACCCTTGCAATCTCCCAAAGCATCTTTTAAAGCAGTTCCCAAAACGATACCTATATCTTCAACAGTGTGGTGATAATCCACATAAGCATCACCATCACAGTCCAGCTCTAAATCAATAGAACCGTGCTTGCTGAAAAGAGTAAGCATATGGTCAAAGAAGCCGCACCCGCTTTTTATTTTAGACTCGCCTTGTCCGTCAAGGGTTAAGGAAAGTTTTATATCAGTTTCGGCTGTTTTTCTGTTTACGGTGGCAGTTCTCATTTGCTTACCTCCTGCAAAATTTCTTTTATGACATCAAAAAGACGATCTGTTTCGTTATCGGTACCTATGGTTATTCTGCTGTAGTTTTCAATGGTTTTAATATTAAAACGGCGGATCAATATACCTTTTTCTTTTAGTTTTGTATATAAAGTATCACCGGGCAACTGCGGATGTTCAGCAAAAACGAAGTTTGCCCTACTTTCAATAACGTTAAAGCCAAGATTTCTTAGCTCTGCGGTTAATCTGCCACGGGTATTTATAATCTTGAATACGCATTCCTTAAACCACGTATCATCCTTGATTGCTTCAGCACCCGCAATGGCCGTAAGCCTGTTAACGTTATACGGGTTAAAGCTGAATTTGATACGGTTAAGGTCGGAAACAAGCTCCTCGTTGGCCATTGCAAAGCCCAGTCTTGCACCTGCAAGCTGTCTTGATTTCGAAAACGTTCTCACAACTATTAAGTTGTTGTATTTTTCAATCAGACTGACAGCGCTCTCTCCGCCGAAATCCACGTACGCTTCATCAACCAATACAATACTTTCAGGATTTTTTATCAGTAAATCTTCGATAGAAGACAAGGGCGCCGAGAGTCCTGTAGGAGCGTTGGGGTTTGCAAAAACTATAAGCCCACCCTTGCCGTCGAAATCGGTAAGATCTAAAGAAAAATCCTTTTTTAAGGCAACAGTGGTGTAATTAAGATTATAAAGCTGAGCAAATACGGGATAAAAACCGTAGCTGATACTCGGAAAAGTAACACCCTTGTCGCCCCAAGCCAAAAAAGCAAAGCTTAAAACTTCATCACTGCCGTTTCCGCAAAATACACAGTTTTTGTCTACTCCGAAATAATCGGCTATCGTTTCAGTCAATACCTTCAAATCGGGGTCGGAATAGAGTCTTAAATCTTTAATCTCTTCCGAATTGATGGCTGAAACCACCTTGGGAGAAGGCGGATACGGTGATTCGTTGGTATTAAGCTTGATATATTTTTTATCTCTCGGCTGTTCACCGGGAACGTAGGGTTTTAAAGACAAAAGCTTTTGGGACAAAAATTTGCTCATATATAAACCTCGACTATTTGCGAACCGTTATGCTTTTTGCGTGGGCGGTAAGCCCTTCCCTTTCTGCAAAATCCGCAACTCTATCGGAAACTTTCTTTAATTCATCTTCGGTATAGTACAAATAGCTTGTACGCTTTATAAAATCGTCAACACCCAAGGGGCTTGCAAACCGTGCGGTTCCGCTTGTCGGCAACGTGTGATTGGGACCGGCAAAATAATCCCCCATGGGTTCGGGCGTATAGTGGCCTAAAAATACACTGCCTGCATTTAAAACGGAAGGAAGAAGCTTAAAAGGTTCATCAACCGCAAGCTCAAGGTGTTCGGGAGCGTATTCGTTAGCGAGCCTGATAGCTTCGTCAATATTCGCGGTAACGATAATTTTGCCGTTGTTGTCAATGGACGTGCGTGCGATCTCAGCTCTTGACAGGAGAGGAATTTGCACTTCAAGCTCCTTTGAAACCTTTTCAGCTAAATCGGCACTGTCGGTAATCAAAACCGAAGAAGACAGTTTATCGTGTTCAGCCTGACTCAAAAGATCAGCCGCCACGTAAACGGGGTTAGCGCTATCATCTGCAATAACTAACACTTCGCTGGGCCCCGCCACCATATCTATTGCTACTTTACCAAAAACCATACGTTTGGCAGTGGCAACAAACACATTACCGGGACCTACGATCTTATCAACGGCAGGTACGCTTTCGGTGCCGTATGCCAATGCGGCAACCGCACCCGCACCGCCGATTTTGAAAATTTTGTCAACGCCCGCAATCTTGGCGGCGGCTAAAATCTCTTTTTCAATCTTACCATCCTTGTTCGGAGGGGTAACCATTATAATTTCTTTTACGTTGGCAATTTTTGCAGGTATCGCGTTCATAAGCACGGTGCTTGGGTAGGAAGCGGTGCCACCGGGCACGTAGATCCCCACCTTTTCGAGGGGCAAAACGCGCTGACCTATAACAATACCACCGTCTTTTTTTATCTCGTATCCGCTTTTAAGCTGTTTTTTATGATATTCTTCAATATTTGCTTTCGCATTTTGAAGTGTTTCTATAAAATAGCTATCGGTTGCGGAAACTGCTTCGTTAATTTCTTCCTCGCTCACGGCGAGAGAATCAAGCTCTGCCCTATCAAACCGTCTTGCATATTCGTAAAGAGCATTATCTCCGTTTGCTTTAACGTCCTCAATTATCCCTTTTACTATTTCGTCAACGGCAGCACTTTCAGGAACGTTACGGCTTAAAAGCTCCTCGTCTGTGTGGTTTTTAGCATACTGAATCTTAATCATCTATAGCCTCTTTCAAGCATTGAAGCATTTTGTTAATTTCTGTTTCGTTGAACTTATAGCTGGACACATTGGCAAAAAAACGAGCCGAAATGGGCATGAACTCTTCGATTACAACCAGATTATTTTCTCTGAGGGTGCTTCCACTTTCAACTATATCTACGATAACATCGGACAGTCCCACGATCGGAGCAAGTTCAATACTTCCGTGAAGATTTATAATATCTATGTTTCTGCCTTTTTTTGCAAAATGTGTTGAGGCTATTTTTACAAATTTCGTAGCTACTCTCAGCGTTCTGTCGGGATTTTCAACGTAACCTTGAGGGGCCGCCACAGCCATTCTGCACTTGCCGAAGCCTAAGTCCATAAGCTCGTACACCTGCGCTTCGGATTCCTCGAGAATATCCTTTCCAGCTATGCCAACGTCAGCAACGCCGCGTTCTACGTATACCGGTACGTCAGTAGGTTTTACAAGCAAATATCTTACGCCTGCATCTTTGTTTTCTAACACAAGTTTTCTTGTGTCGTCATCCATTTCGGGGCAAGCATAGCCTGATTTTTCCAAAAGCTTATACACTTTACTGCCAAGTCTGCCCTTGGGTAATGCTACCGTTAACATCAGCAATTACCTCCAATATTAGAATAAAACTGTTCAAGCTCGTCAAAATACAACGCAAATCCGATCGCACTGCAGTCTTTACCGAGCTTTTCCAACAAAGCATCATACCTTCCGCCGCTTAGAACTCTTGCGGGAACGCCTTTTACGTAACCGCTGAATATAACGCCGTTATAGTACTCTTCTTCCCCGATAAGAGATAAATCTAATTTAACGTTGCAAATACCGTTCTGTTTATTCAATTCCTTACAAATTGTTTCCAATTCATTAATCGAAGCTTCTATTTCGGTATTTACACATAGCTTTCTTGCGCGATCAATAACAGTTTCTGCATCGCCGTGTAGGCTTGGTAAGGAAACAAATATATTAAAAGCTTCTTCTGAAAGAAACGTTGAATCACACAGCTTTTTAATGTCGGAAACGTTTTTCTGAGAAATCAACGCAAGCATCTCTTTAGCAAAACCCATATCCGGACTATACTTTTTTAGAAGCGTTCCGACAAAACCGCAATGACCTATCTCTAAAATGCTATTCTCGGAAACCTCTTTCAAGCTTTTTGCAGCTAAAGCAACAACCTGGCAAACATTTTCGCAATCAAGTCTGCCGATATGCTCCAAGCCGATTTGCGCAATTTCTTTAAAACTACGCTTATTTCGGTCGGGTCGGTACACGTTTTCAGTATAATATAGCTTCATGTCGTTACCGTCAGCATGTTTTACGATCGAAAGAGTAACGTCAGGTTTAAGCGCCAGCAACCTGCCGTCCAAATCCGTAAACGTAATAACGGAATCACTCAACAGAAAATTTTTATTTTCCAAATAAAAACCGTATTCCTCAAAGCAATTCATTCGATACATTCTGTATCCGTGTTCCTCGTATATGGAACGTAATTTAAGCTTTAATATTTCATCAGGCTTTAAAACCCTTAATATTTTATCCACGGTTTACCTCCTCACTTTACTTTGCTAAAGTGAACTCTTGGCTTGATTATATCATAAAGTTTTAAAAAAAGCAATACCAAATTATAACAACATATAATATACAACTAATGACAAGAAAAGTCAACATTTTTATAAACCAAATCATGGCTTTGCATCGTGAGATTAAAGGAAAATGCAGTAACCAAGATGTATCAGTTACTGCATACAAGCTGATGACAAACTTTGTCATCAGCTTGGCAGAGCGCTGAGAAAGAGCGCAGACAAAACGAACCGAGGCGAGAACTGTACTGAGTACTGTGAGCCGAGGTTCGTTTTGAACGAAAAAATATAACAAAATGCAGAAAAATAAGGAGGCGAGCCTCCTTATTTTTCTACTTCATTGTATTTGTTTGTTTTCTTTTTCGTGCTCTGTGCCTTTGTCAGTGGTCTGAATGCAGTAACCAAGATGTATCGGTTACTGCATAAATTTATTTCTTCTTCCACATTAACGGATTAAGACCGAGAAGCAATGGGAAAATCTCAAGCCTTCCCAAAAGCATTGCCAACGACAAAACGATCTTCGAAAAATCCGAGTATACAGCATAATTTGAGGTGGGGCCAACAGCTCCAAGACCCGGACCGACATTATTGAAGCACGCTAAAACCGCTGATAAATTCGTTTGCATATCGAATACTGATTCTATACTAATAATCACATATAATCCTATAATTATAACGATATAAATGGCAAAATATGAATACACGCCGTTTAATGTCTGTTCGTCAACACGTTTCAGTTCCATATTAACGGTTCTTACAGAGCGAGGATGTAAGAGCCGCTTAATTTCTCTGTAGATAGACTTGAGAAGTATTATAACGCGCGAAACCTTAAGACCGCCGGCTGTTGAACCGGCACACCCACCCACAACCATCAATAATAATATTATCGACTTAGACAGCTCCGGCCATTGATTAAAATCCACCGTGGCATAACCTGTTGTGGAAACTATGGAAGATACTTGAAACGAGGTGTGGCGTAATGTATCCGAAAGCGTGCCGTATATGCTGTAAACGTTAACCGATATCACGATAACGGAAATTAGTACAAATCCGCCAAAGAACAACAATTCGGTGCTTTTTAATACAGATTTGAATTTTTTTGTGAGTAACAAATAATACAAGTTGAAATTAACGGAAAACAACAGCATAAATACCGTTATTATCCATTGTAAGTAAGCGGAATAACTTGCTATGCTATCATTTTTAATACCAAAGCCGCCAGTACCTGCGGTACCAAACGCATGTACCACACTTTCAAAGAGAGACATACCGCCAAACAAAAGCAGAATTATTTCAACAAGAGTCATTACTACGTAGATGATGTATAAAATTTTCGCAGTATCTCTTGCTTTTGGTAAAAGTTTTCCAACGGTAGGACCCGGCATTTCTGCGCGCATAATGTTCATCGAGCGATCGGCTACATTGGGTACAAGCGCCATCACAAACACCAACACTCCCATGCCGCCTACCCAATGAGTAAAGCTTCTCCAAAACAGAATACCTTTGGGTAAAGACTCTATCTCAGTTAAAACAGATGCGCCCGTAGTAGTAAAGCCGCTTACCGTTTCAAATATGGCATCCACAAAAGAAGGGATGGAGCCGCTTAAATAAAAAGGTAAAGCGCCCAACAAAGACATTAACAACCACGCAAAGGCAACTATTGCAAACCCTTCTTTGGCATATATTACGCGTGTTGAAGGTTTTGAAAAAAATCTTAACAATAATCCCAAAACCAAAGCAACCGACGCAGATACAGCAAAAGACCAAACTGCTTTTTCGCCGTACAACAGTGATATGAATAGCGGCAACAGCATCAGCGCAGATTCCGTGACTGCTATATGTCCTATCGTGTTTAAAACCATCCTGCGATTCATAAAAATTTCTCCGCAAAATTCAAGCTATAATATCTGCGAGATCGTAAAGAACGTGCCCCGTGCTGATAACCACTACTTTGTCTTCAGGAAGAATAAAATCGTCGCCCGTGGGTACGAATGCTTTGTTTTCTCTAAGCAAGCCTCCGATTAGTATGTTCGGCTTAAATTTAATATCTTTTAAGGGAATATTAATGTGTTTAAAATTGGGATGCACGTTAAAAAGTAATGCCTCGGCTTGCCCTTCCATTATTTTGTAAAGCTTCTCAACGTTGCTGCCGACGGTGTTTTGTAAAGCTCTTGCATATCTTACTAAAACATCCGAAGTGGTTCTGATGGGTGAAACTATCGTATCAAGTCCCAAGCGTCTTGCAATAGGCAGAAATTCTTTGTTGTTAACTTTGGTTACAACTTTGGAAACTCCTTGTGAAGCTGCAAAATAAGAAATCAAAATGTTGTTTTCGTCAAGCCCCGTCAACGACACGAAAGCATCCATATTTGCAAGACCTTCTTCCAACAAAAGTTCCTGATTTGACCCGTCTCCCATAATTACGGTAGCGTTAGGCAAGGTTTCGGAAAACTCATCACACTTAACAGGATTCTTGTCTATGATCGTAACGGAACTCCCTAAAGAAATAAGCAACTTAGCCAGATAATAAGTCGTTTTGCTCGCACCGAGTATCATTATGTTTTTAACCTGCTTTTTAACAAGCTTCAAACTTTTAAGCAGTTTGTGAATTTCCGAAGGTGCCGCTGTAAGCGCTATTCTGTCACCTGCTTCAAACACAAATCGGCCGTCGGGTATAATCACTTCGCCGTTGCGACTAACGGCACATACCAAGAATTTGGCGCTATGTTTTTTTCTTAAATCAATTATAGGTGTGCCGATGAGAGGTGAATCGTCCTTTAATATCAACTCTATTATTTCAAAATTTCTGGTTGAAAAGTTTTCGATATGAGCGGCTCCCGGTAATTTCAACAAGTTATAAATATCGTACGCTGTGAACATTTCCGGGTTGATAGACATCGATATTTGCAGCTTTTGCTTCATAAAGTCTAAACTTTTATCGTTGTACTCCCTATCTCTGATACGCGCAACGGTGTTTTTTGCACCTAATGTTTTTGCGATATAACAGCTAAGCATATTAAGCTCATCAGAGCTTGTGGCGGCAATAACTATATCTGCTTTCGCTGCCCCCGCCTCTTCGAGCACCTCGTTATCCGTGCCGATACCGCATACACCCATCACGTCGTAAGCGTTTGTAACCTGTTCTATAACGTCTCCGTCTGTGTCAACAACGGCAACGTCGTGTCCTTCGCAGACGAGGTTAGAGATTATTGACTGGCCGATTTTACCGCATCCAACAACTATAATGTTCATAATTTTACGCTCCTTAGCAAAAAAAATAATTACTATAATTGAGCTTAAAATAGAAAAACCGACCTGTAAAAACAAGTCGGTTCTTCTGGCACGCCTGGAGGGATTCGAACCCCCGACCTACTGGTTCGTAGCCAGGCACTCTATCCAGCTGAGCTACAGGCGCATATCATGCCCTACGGCACTTGATGAATATAGCACAAAAAAATGACTTTGTCAAGTTTTTTCTTGAAAATACTTAAAGTATTTTTTTTTGATATTAAAATTTTGTTGATATTTAAACCTTTTAATGCTATAATATTTCAAAGTTTTAGGTAAGGAGAACTATTTTTATGAAATCCTTGGTTTTGGCGGAAAAACCCTCCGTAGGTAAGGAGCTTGCCCGTGTTTTGGGTTGCAAAAAGCGCGGCGAAGGTTTTATTGAGGGTGATAAATATATCGTAACTTGGTCTCTGGGGCATTTAATTACCCTATCGGATCCTGAAGCCTATGACGAAAGATATAAAAGATGGAGTATGGATTATTTACCTATGCTTCCCAAAAAGATGAAGCTGATGATAATTAAAAATACCTCCAAGCAATACCGTGCCGTAAGCGCGCTTACAAAACGCAAAGACGTAGGTGAGCTTATAATCGCCACCGACAGCGGAAGAGAAGGCGAGCTTGTTGCACGATGGATAATGGCTAAATGCGGATGGAAGGGCCCCACCAAAAGGCTTTGGATCTCATCCCAAACGGATAAAGCCATAAAAGAAGGTTTTGCCTCTTTGAAGGATGCAAAACAATACGATAATTTATATAAAAGCGCTGAGGCACGTGCTCATGCGGATTGGATTGTCGGTCTTAATATTTCCAGAGCGTTAACTTGCAAATTCAACACCTCGCTATCTGCGGGACGAGTACAAACCCCTACTCTTGCGTTAATTGTCGAGAGAGAAGAAGCTATTCACAACTTTAAACCAAAGGACTATTTTACAGTAAATATAAAAACCGATTCCTTTACCGCTTTATATAAAGCAAAAAACGGCATAGCAAGGATGTTTGACAAAGCAGAAGCTGATAAGATAGTCAACGCCGTAACAGGCAAGCAAGGCAAAATTACAGCTCTTAACAGCGATAAGCGCGAAACCCCTCCCCCTGCCGCATACGATTTAACGGAGTTGCAAAGGGATGCAAACAAAAAGTTCGGATACTCCGCAAAAGAAACCTTGGCGGCAATGCAATCTCTATACGAGTATCATAAGGTATTAACTTATCCGCGTACGGATTCAAGATATATAACCGAGGATGTGGCGGAAACGCTTGGCGAAAGGCTTCGCAATTTATTACTTACACCGTACGGAGATCTTGCCCGCCCATTGTTAAAGAACAAAATACAGACAAAATACATAGTTAATTCCGCTAAAGTTACGGATCACCACGCGATAATTCCCACGGAGCAAAAACCAAATTTTGCCGATATGTCTTCCAAAGAACGGGCGATATACGATTTGGTGGTCAAGAGATTTCTTGCCGTATTAATGTCCCCTTGCAAATATGAAGAAACTAAACTCGTGTTTGAGTGTGAAGGTTACAGCTTCCACGCAAAGGGAAAAGTAACTTTGGAAAACGGTTGGAAGAGCGTGTACGGCGCCGTAATCTCTGATGAAGATGAAGCGGACGAAGACGAAAAAAGCCAAAGCCTACCTCCTCTTACTAAAGGCAGTGTGTTAGCCGTAAAACAAGTGAAGCTGAATACTGCAAAAACTAAGCCGCCCGCACGTTACACCGAGGCTACCCTACTTTCTGCCATGGAGCATCCCAGTGTTGACGATAAAGCTTTAAATAAAGTTCTTACGGAAACCAGCGGACTTGGCACACCTGCAACCAGAGCCGATATTATTGAGAAACTTTTCAGTTCCTTCTACGTTGAACGAAACGGCAAAGAGATATATCCCACACAAAAAGGAATACAGCTTGTTGAGTTAGTTCCGCCCGACCTGAAATCGGCAATAATGACCGCTAAATGGGAAGAAAGGCTTGCCCAAATTGCCAAAGGTACGGCTGACAGCAAAAAGTTTATTTCGGAGATGGAGGTTTACACACAAGGGCTTATTGATAGCGTAAAATCCTCCAACCAGAAGTATAAGCACGAAAACGCCACAAAAGAGCGTTGCCCCGAATGCGGCGAGGTGTTGCTTGATGTGAACGGCAAAAAAGGCAGGCTTTACGTATGCTCTAACCCCGAATGTCATTACAGAAAAAGTCTTTCCGTTAACACAAATGCCCGTTGCCCCGAATGTCACAAAGCGATGCAAATAAGGGGAGAGGGCGATAAAAAAAGCTTTTATTGCGTATGCGGCTTCAGAGAAAAGGTATCTGATTTTGAAGCGAAAAAAGCAAGAGACGGAGCTTCAAAATTTGAAGTTAAAAACTTTTTGGCGAAGCAGGAAAAGGAAAACAAAGGTTTTAATAACACCCTTGCCGCCCAGCTTGAAAAGTGGAAGAATTCCAATAAATAAAAACAATAAATGCCGATGTAGTTTCAATGAATTACATCGGCATTTCAAATATTAATCCAAAATATCGAAAAGATTGGATTGGATTTTTTCGGCAACCTCCGGCTTGTTCATGGAATAAACGTGCACGTTTGTGATTCCATTAGCATAAAGGTCGATGATCTGGTCGGTAGCGTAGGCAATGCCCGCTTGCTTCATGGCATCGGGGTTTGTTCCAAACTTATCAACCAAGCTCTTAAACCTTTGCGGCATAAAGGAACCCGAAAGCTTTATGGCTCTTGCAACCTGATTACCGTTGGTAATGGGCATAATTCCGGGGATGACGGGAACGGTTATACCGGCTTCTCTAATCTTGTACAGGAAATTGTACAGCAGATTATTATCGAAAAACATCTGCGTAGTAAGAAAATCACAGCCCGCATCAACCTTTTCCTTAAGATACTTTATATCTTCCTTTTGGTTTTCGCTTTCGGGGTGTATCTCGGGATAACACGCGCCGCCGATGCAGAAATCTTCATCGATGGCTTTTATGTCGCGAATCAAATCGATTGCGTGGCGATAATCCCATGTGCTTCTGTCGCTGTTTTCAAGCTCGGGAGTCAAGTCCCCTCTAAGCGCCATTATATTTTCAATTCCTGCTGCTTTTATGTCTTTTATCTTTTGCCTTACGGTTTCCTTTGTAGAGGAAACGCAAGTAAGGTGTGCCAAAGTAGGTACGGAATAATTATTGTTTATATTTTTTGCAATGTCAAGAGTGTATTGACTTGTTCCGCCGCCTGCACCGTATGTAACGCTCATAAAAGCGGGTTTTAGCTTAGCAATCTCTTCGGTAGCCACTTTAACCGTTTCGAAGTTTGAGTTGGTTTTTGGGGGGAAAACCTCAAAAGATATGGTAAGTTTCTCTTTATTCAATATCTCGCTGATTTTCATTTTAATACCGCCTTTTTGATTAATACAAAGCTTTTTTGTCTTTTTTTAGCTTGAAATAAATGATAGAAACGATGGTAACCGTAAGCTCTACGGAAAATGATATTGTGGAAAATATCGGCGCCGAAACCATCATGTTATAAATGATCGCCAACACGTGCGGAGCTATTATTACGTACCGTACTAAATTAAGATTGCGTATATTGAAAACCACCGCATACAAACAATACGAAAGTATAATTAATGCATCCTCCACGGTTGGGTCAACGCCCGTAATGCGGTTAACGACAAAATAATTCGCGGTGGTAATGACACAAACCAATATAACGATATAATTAGGTGCCGAACTACCCTTTTTTTCGTAAGAGTAATATATAACGGTTCTTACTGAACCTATGAGAACCGCGAGCATCGCCAAATACTGTTCAATAAAAAGATATGACAACGCAAGGCAGGAACTGCCAAAACATTGAAACATCAAATACGTACTTTTTTTCTTGAAAAAGTAACTGGACGAAAACATCAGCAATGCGAAAAAGCTGATTATCAAAGAAACCGTTGAATTGAACATATGAAAACAGCCGTCCTGATTTATAGGTGTCTTATCCGCGGCATATACCTGTCAATAAGCTTTTTATTAAACTCACTGCCGCCTGCAACGTTACCGCTTTTGTATATAGGAACTTCCGTATCCTTTGATGCTATTTCAGCACCATCAATCAGAACGGAGTTTAGTACCAACGCACTCGCCGCCGTAGAAACCGCGCCCATTTTCACATCGCCGATATCCGTAACCGCATCACCGCACGGAACACAGTTATCAAGAAATACGTCTGCACATTGATATAGCAATTTTCCCGACGAATGCCTTGAAGGCTTATCGAAATACGAGGACGAGCAAATGGCAACCGTAAATACGCCGTGACTTTTACCAAGACTTACCATTTCAACGGGGACGGAATTAACGCCGCTGCTTGATATTACGAATAGGCAATCTTTTTCCGTAGGTGAATACCTTCTGTATATGTGTTCAGCTAAACCTTCCATGCGCTCAAAAGCACTGCTTTTTGCGGCACCGTTATGTAGCATCAAATCCGTATCAAACATAGCGCACACGTTTGCAAGCCCGCCGGCTCTGTAAAACGCATCACCGGCTATAAGATGGCTGTGACCGCAACCGAAAACGTATATAATGCCGTCCGCCTTTATGGTTTCGGCAACCTTTTCGGCAACTACAGAAAACTTTTCACGCTGTGTGGAATTGATTGCAGACAGCGTATCGATTAACGCATCATAATATAATTCAGACTTACTCATTCTATAACTAACTCTCCAAAATATTCAGGTCTGTGAAAATCAGGCTTTTCCGTGCCGACGGGATTCCACATACCGAAATGAGGATACTCGGTATCGTCACCGCATTTATAAAAGTTACCCTTGAAAGTATAACCTGATACGTAATCAACCTTGCCAAACAGTTTTTCAAGCACTTCAAAGCTGAAGAAGTATTCAACCTGCCAATATCCGCCTGTTTTAACAACGTTGGTCTTTGCTATGGGGGCAATATCTGCAGAATCACGCTTCGATTCCCTGCTCTCTCTAAGACCCATCAAAAAAGCACCGGCAGAGTTCATCTCCAAATTTATGTATAACTTGCTTTCGTTGTTAAAAGAAGCAAAGAATTCAAGACAGCTGTCAAGCCAAACAGAATCGTTATAATTCTTATAAACAGCCTTTGGATTCTTTTCATAACAAGTCATTTGCAAAGCAAAGCCTTTGCCTTCCACAAGAACAAGCTTTGCGTATGCGGCGGGACGATATATGCCGCCCCAAACGTAATTGTTTATATATGCGGGTGCTACCTTGCTGAAATCAAGCTCTTTTTGTCTTTTTACTACGTAACTCATTTTTCTTCTCTCTTTCTACAGTTAATCTTAAAGTCTCGGCAGACATAAACAATCTTCTAGCAGTATCTAAATCCGAAGAATCTGTCTTTACCTCCAAGCTCAAAACCCCGTTATAGTTTATCTCTGCCAATGATTTTGCAAATTCTTCCCAATTAATTATTCCTTTGTATGGTGCTTGATGTTTATCGCGCTTCCCGTCGTTGTCATGTATGTGCAAAAGTCTTAGTCTGTGTGCAAGCTTTTGCACCATATACGGCAAATCTCCGCCACCCGAAAGCATACAATGCCCCGTGTCAAGGCAAGCAACGTACGCATCTTCACCAACCATGTGATTAAGCGTATCAATTATATATCTCATGCATTCAACGGTACTTGCTACGGTTGGTAACGGACAGTCGTTTTCTCTATTCCAATTAAACATATTCTCAACGGCAAGTTTTACACCCGTTTGTACGAGCAGGCTGAAAAACTCCCGATAAAAATCAATGCTCATTTCAACTGCTTCTTTAATTTCGTCCGCCGTTTTTGCTTCGGGAGGAACCAACGGGTGCACCACCACGTATGGTGAACCTATAAGCGCCGCAATGTAAATTGCATTCTCTATATATTCTTTAACCTCTTTGCGTTTACGCTTTAAAGGAAAATAAGTGGGATACGGAGCGTGCACCTGAGAAATATAAACCTGTGCTTCTCTTGCCGTCTTCTTAATGGAAGCGGCATATTTCTCTTGCTGTACAACGGTCATATTCCAAAAGGGGTTAACGGGATCTCTTACGCTGTATCTGTTCAGGTTTAAATCGATGCATTTAAAACCTGCTCTTGCCAAAAGCTTTATGGCTTCTTCGTCGCTTTCACCGTTGACGGTGAAGGAAAAAGTATTACATCCTATAAACATATATAACACCACCCGACTATTAAATATATCACATTTTTCCACAACTTGCAAGGTTTTTATAGCTTGTTTCTCACCTTTTCTAAAGCTGTTTTTTCAATTCTGCTCACTTGAGCTTGTGATATACCTATTTCTTTTGCAACCTCGGTTTGAGTCTTTCCTCTGAAAAATCGCATGGCTAAAATGTTTTTTTCTCTTTTGTCCAGTTTTGCAATCGCCTCTTTTAGTGCTATTGTGTTTATCCACGATTCATCGGTGTTTGAAGCATCCCTTATCTGGTCCATTATATAAAAAGAATCGGCGGAATCAGAATAGACGGGCTCGTATAGAGAAACAGGATCGCTTATTGCGTCAAGCGCGTTAATAACTTCGGATTTTCCGACGGATAACTCTTTTGCGATTTCTTCTAATTTTGGTTCACGCAGTAACTGTGCCGACAGTTTTTCCTTTGCTTGCAACGCCTTATATGCTAAATCCCTAAGAGAGCGCGGTACGCGTATCGAGTTATTATCCCTAACGTATCTTCGCATTTCTCCCAATATCATCGGAGCGATATGAGAATGGAGAAATTCAGAAAAGGAGTTTCTACCATGACCAGAAAACAAGCGCTACAGAGAGCAATTACCCTACTTTCTGAGAACCCTGAATATACAGAGGAAGTCCGTATATTGCAGGAAATCAGCGACGAGCTGCCCTTAACTCATTGGTCGGACGGCTCTATCCGTGATGCAGTTGAACAATTTATCCTCGACAACGGCAGAGTCCCTACCGCATCAGACTTCAAAAAAAGAGGTATGCCGCCACATCCTGTTATTAAGCAGAAGTACAAGACCACATTGAAAGAGTGGCTACAGAAGCATTATCCCGTTTACAAGCCTACATACGAAGAGCGAAGAGAAAAATACACTCAGATGTTCATTGAGGAGTATTGCCGCATCAAACCCAAAAGTCAAGAAGCGTTCAATCGAGGAAAGAGCCCCGAAACAAAAGGCTGGCAAACCGTTGCTAATTATCATCGCACCAAATCGTGGCGCAAGCTATTGGAGATATTGGAGTTACCATCGTATTCCGATGCATTAAAAGACCGCGAGCCACAAAAGTTTAAAGTTAACTTTTTTCTCGATGTTGATTTGTCTTGCCTGAACGAACCTCGTACAAAGCTATAGAAACAGCCGGAGTTACCAATAGGTGGCTCCGGCCCAGATTACCGACAAACCCGTCTTTGGAGGCGGGTTTGTCAGTAATCTGAACTGATTCCGTGCGATGACGGAATCAGTTTTTGTTTTGCTTGAATTTTTATATGAGCTATACTATTATGATATCCAGCTTTCTGTCCTTTACGGTGATGCGTGCAGGATCAATCCTGATGTTAACGCTATCCCCTACTTTGCCGTCATAGGCAACTGTGATGCTCTCACCGTTTACGCTGACCTTGGCATATCGGATATGACCGTAGTCAAGTACCTCGGTAACGGTACCGCTCAGAGTAGCGTATTCAACTGCCTTGTCTACCACGGAAACGGCA